>DATGEF010000150.1:0-2865 GCA_035310405.1 Chloroflexia bacterium
CCCCCCGACATAGCCGCCGCTCTGCGCAGCGAGCATATAAAGGTGCGCCGGCAGGCTGTAGGAGGCCACCGACTCGAACATGCGGTCCTGGAGCACGTAGAGGTGGGCGTCGTTCCAGTAGTTGGGGATCTCATGGTAGTCGTGCCAGCCCAGCACATCGTGGGGGTCGCGGCCCGGCGTGCAGTTCGGCGCGGGCGGGCGGCAGCCTCCCTGGCCGGGCGCGCTCCGGCCCCGGTAGGATTGAGCCAGGAAGCCGTCCATCGCGCCGCTGTTGATATCGGCCTGCGCGTTATCCCAGCCATGCGGCCCGCCGCGGTTCACGTCGTTCGTGTCGTGGTAGGGCGCCACGCAGGGGCCGCCGGCCGGATCGGCCAGGCAGACGCCCGCCGGCAGGCCATCGGCGCCCGGGTAGGTGCCGAAATAGCTGTCGAAGCTGCGGTTCTCCTGCATGATAAAGACGAAGTGCTGGATCTTCTCCAGCCCGGCCGGCATGGCCGGCACCACGCCGCCGCCCGCATGCACGGCCCGGTAGCGGAAAGTGCCCAGCTGGCTTAACAGCACGTTGTACGGCGGGGCGTTCTCCGGATGGAGCTCAAACACGGCGCGCTCGAAATACTGCACCTTGTAGGGCTGGCCGTTGAGCGCCGAGACCTCGGTGAACTCGTCGGAGATCGGGTAGCCCTGCTGGGCCAGGCCGCCATGCTGCTGCCAGTAGGCCAGGAACGTGCCGCCTAGCCGGTGGCCGGTCTGCGGGAACAGCACCGCGCCCGGGCTGGTATTGGGCACCTGGCCCGGGGCGCCATTGGGATATTTCTGGTGGTAGGTGAAGACCCCCAGCAGCGAGAGCAGCACGTCGAACGGCGGCGCGTTCTCCGGGTGCCGCTCGAACACGGCGCGCTCGAAATATTGGACGGTGTAGGTTTTGCCGTCGGTCGGGCTCTGCTCTTCCAGCTCATCCGAGATCGGATAGCCCTGCTGGGCCAGGCCGCCATGGCCCTGCCAGTAGTCGAGGAAGCGCCCCTCCACGCTCTTGCCGGTTTCGGGGAAATATTGCGCCGCGCCGGCAATCGTCGGCGCCCCCTCGGCGAAGTGGGCCGAGGCCACGGGGGCCAGGGGCCCCCCGACCGCCAGCAGCAACACCGCGCCCAGGGCCGCGACACTACGCATTCTGAGTTGGTACATCTGTTGTCCTCCTTACTTTAATCACCACTTTAATCGCCACTTAATCGCCTGCCGCCAGTATCGTGCTGGCGCACCTGACAGTATCCACAATAGCAGACAAGCATTAACGGCATGTGACGATTCTGTAAAATGCCCGTAAACCCGGCGGCATCACAAAATCGGCCGGGCGTGTGTTGTATCTGATAGAGGCGGGCACGCAGGCCAAAGCAAGTCAGCCCACTACATCCCGGGCGCCCCCAAAGGCGCCAATAGCACCATATGACCGCCAACCAACTCATCCAGTACCTGTCCTGGATCATCTACGTCGCGATTTTTGCCAGCGCGGCGGTTCACGCGGTGCGCCATCCGCTGCGGGCCAACACCGATATTGCTCTCCTCTTCAGCGTCCCCATGCTGATCATCGTGGTCGCCGTGGCCCAGCAACTCACCCTGGTGCCAGCCCAAGGCGTGGTCAGCGCGGTTTCCTTCGCCCTGCTCCTGGCGATCGGCTATATGCTGCTGCGGCTGGTCGACGACTTTTCCGAGGTGCCGCCCTGGCTGATGCGCCTGGCAGAAGTGAGCCTGGCCGGGTTGGTCGGCGCCGCCTTCCTCTTTCCCGCGCCCGCGCCGCCCTGGCTGACGGCCCTCTTGTTGGCCTACCTGATCGGATTCCTGAGCTATGCCGGCGTTGCCTTCTTGCGCGAAGCCCAGCGCGCCCGCGGCGTGACGCGGCGGCGCATGTGGGCCGCAGCTGGCGGGTCCCTCTGGCTGGGCGCCGCCTTTCTGATCGGCGGCTTGCAACTCCTGCTGCCGCAACTCAGCGGACTCTGGCAGCTGCTGAGTGGGCTGGCCGGATTAGCCTCGGGACTCAGCTATTGGATCGGTTTTGCCCCGCCCGGTCTGCTGCGCCGTGCCTGGCAGGAACCGGAGTTGCGCGCCTTCCTCGGCCGCGCCGCCCGCTTGCCCCGGCTGCCCACCACCGCGGCCATCGTCGAGGAGCTGGAGCGCGGCGCGGCGCTGGCGGTCGGCGCGCCCTATGCGACCATCGGGCAGTGGGATGCGGCGGCTGGCGTGCTCCACTTCAACGATCACGACCGGCCGGTCGATCTCGTCCCGGATGATCGGAGCATTAGCGGCCGGGCCTTTAGCGGCCAGCGGCCAGTTTTCTCCGATAACCTGAAGCGCGACACGCCGGCCATGGCCGCCGCGAACCAGGAGTCCCGGATCAAGGCGATACTGGCCGCGCCGATCACAGCCGGGGACCAGCGCCTGGGTGTGCTCGTGGTCTACGCGCCCCACACCTCCATCTTTGCCGACGAGGACCTGGCGCTCGTCCAACTGTTGGCCGACCAGGCCGCGGTGATCCTGGAAAGCCGGGCGCTGATCGACGAGGCGGCGCGGGTGCGGGCCCGCGAAGAGGTAACCCGGCTCAAAGAGGACTTCCTGTCGGCCGCCGCCCATGACCTGAAGAGCCCGCTCACCACCCTGGTGGCCCAGACCCAGTTGCTGGAGCGCAAGGCGTTACGCACGCCCGAGGCCCCAGTGGACCTGGCCAGTATCCAGAAACTGGGGCGCGAAACCCAACGCCTGAAAACCCTGGTCCTGGAGCTCCTGGACGCCGCCCGCACCGAGCAGGGCCGGCTGGTGGGGAGTCGCGAAGCGGTGGATCTCGTGGCCCTGGCCCGCGATAGCTGCGCCCGCCAC
>DATGEF010000151.1:0-5876 GCA_035310405.1 Chloroflexia bacterium
AGCTCCGGGCTGAGCTGCTGGCGCCGATACCGGTTGCGCAGGGCGATCGCCACCGCGCGCTTGGCCTCGCTTTGGCCGACGATATATTTGTCCAGCTCAGCCACGATCTGGCGAGGAGTCAAATGTTCCACGGTAGGCCTCATAAACTAAGAATCGGTGGCCAGCCCGGCCGCCGGTACTGCCGCGGGCGTGGGGGCGGGGACCACGGGCGGGGTCGCACGGGACCGCTTGCGCCCCGTGCCGCGGCGCGGGGGAGCCGCGGCCTCGGGTGGCGCCGCCCCCGCGGCCGCTGCGGCCGCCGGCGTATCCGCGTCCATATGCACCCCGTCGGAATCGATCGTGTGCAGCGTGATCGAGTCGTTCGTGAAAATACAGATCCGCGCGGCCACACGCATCGCGGTGCGGGCGATCGTGGCCGCGTCCATCTCGGTGTTGGCGAGCAGGGCCATCCCGGCGGCCAGCGCATAAGGGCCCCCGGTCCCGATGGCGATCACCCCTTCGTCGGGCTCGATCACATCCCCTTCGCCGGAAAGCAGCAAGAGGCTTTCGCTATCGGCGACAATCAGCTGCGCCTCCAGGCGGCGGAGGTAGCGATCGGTGCGCCATTCTTTCGTCAATTCGACGGCGGCTTTGCGCAGGTTCCCGCGGTAACGCTCCAGCTGCACTTCAAACTTTTCAAAGAGCGTCAGGGCGTCGGCGACGGCGCCGGCGAACCCGGCCAAGACGCGGTCCTGGTAGAGAGGCCGCAGCTTGCGCGCGGTGTGCTTCAACACGACATCGCCAATAGTGACCTGGCCATCGCCGGCCATGGCCACCTGCCCGTTTCTGCGCACCGCGATGATCGTCGTCGCGTGTGCCCGGGGTGGGCCGCCCAGTCTGTCAGCCATCAAAACTCCTTTTACCCTCCCGCTACAGCCACACCCCCACGGGCGGTTAACGGGTTGTGGGGGAGGGTCTATAGCAATTATACGGCGTGACCCCCCCAAAAGCAAGAAGTACCCCATCCCGACGTGTTTTCGGATCAGTGGGGTTCCGAAAATAGGGCTACGCTACTAACTCTTTCTCATGATCTATTTATGTACTGAATTGTGGGTGCGCTCTTTACGTTTAGGGGGCCAGATGCGGATCGGGGCGGGAGCGCCAGGCCGTGAGGCGCGCCGCGGCCGCCTGCAGGGTCTGGGGGTTCTTGGCGAAGCAGAAGCGGGCGAGCTGCTGGGGCGGCGGCGTCTGGTAGAAGGCCGACGGGGGGATCGCGGCAACGCCCACCTCGGTGGTCAGGTAGCGGGCGAAAGCGACGTCGTCGGCAAAGCCCAGGTGGCCCACATCACACATGATGAAGTAGGCCCCTTCCGGCCGCTGCGGATGCAGGTCCGCGGCCGCGAGCACCTGGTAGAGATAATCACGGCGCTCGGTGTACTCGGCCAGGAAAGTGCGGTAGTAGTCCCGGGCCGGCGCTTCCGTCACCGCCTCGGCCATCGCCTCCTGCAAGGGCGTGACCGAACAGAAGACGACAAACTGGTGAACGCGCCGGATCGCGTCGCTCAGATCGGCCGGCGCGCAGGCATAGCCGATTTTCCAGCCGGTGAGGCTGAAGGTCTTCGCCGTGCTGTTGATGGTCACCGTCCGCTCCCACATCCCGGGCAGCGTGGCGAGGGGCACATGCCGGGCGGGCGGGAAGACAAGGTGCTCGTAGACCTCGTCCGTGACGGCAATCAGGTTGTGCCGCCGGCACAGGTCGGCAATGATCGCCAGCTCGGCGGCGCTGAAGACTTTGCCGGTCGGGTTATGGGGCGTGTTCACCAGGATCAGCCGGGTGCGGGGGGTGATCGCCGCCGCCAGCGCCGCCGCGTCCAGGGACCAGCCGGGGGCCTCCAGCCGCACGGGCCGCGCCACCCCGCCGGCCATTACGATACCGGGCACATACGAGTCGTAGCAGGGCTCGAAGACAATCGCCTCCTCGCCGGGATTGAGCAGCGCCAGCAGCGTCGCGAAAATGGCCTCGGTGGCCCCGCTGGTGACGGTGACCTCGCGGTCGGGGTCGTAGGTCAGCCCGTACAGCGCGGCCTCCTTGGCGGCCAGCGCCTGGCGCAGGCGGGGCGTCCCGTGACTGATCGCATATTGGTTCCCATCGGCGGCGATCGCCCGCTGGGCGGCCGCCCGGATCCAGTCTGGCGAGGGGAAGTCCGGGAAGCCCTGGGACAGGTTCACCGCGCCGTGCTGGCGGGCCAGGGCGCTCATTTCGCTGAAGATCGAGGTGCCGAATCCGGCGACGCGGGCCGCCCCACGGCGCGGCGATTCGGGGTCGGCCGGGATGCTCATGGGGAGTCCTTTCGCACGCCGATCAGAGGTCGTTGCCCGCCTCCACCGCCGCATCAATCTCCGCTTCGTGCTCGTCCGGCGGGACGACGATCGCCAGGCCCAGGTTCACGAGCTCGACCGCGACCCGCGTAATGGCGAGCACATCGGTGTGCAAGAATTCGGCCAGCTTGACGATACTGACCGGCTCGGCGACGATGCGAGTCAGCACCTGCCACTGGTGGGGTTGGATAATCACTTCCCCCGCGGGCTGGGGGTGGATACCCACCCGGTACCAAATCGTCGGGAAGATCCGGCGCAGATCTTTCCAGCGATCGAGCCAGAGCGTCGCCCGTACCTGGATCACCGGCAGGCTCAGATTGATCGTGCGCGGCCCGGGCGGCTCCAGGCGAAACTGCAGCCGCCCCGTATTCCAGCTCAAGGCATAGAACAGTGCCGGCAGTCCCTGCTCCGCACCGATCATGGTCGCCCCCACGACCTCGCCGGCGTGCAAGTGGATCGTGGCCGAGAGCGAGCGGTTCTGGAGATAAAGCACGCCGGTGGCTTTTTGCAAATTCAGCAGGGAGAGAACCGCACTGGGCGGGAAATAATTGAGCAGCCCGGTCAGCACGGGGCCGGACAGCTTGTGGAGCGCCGTCATCTCGGTGCGCGGGGCCGAGTCCTGTCCATCGGGCGGGTCGCTGGCCATGGCAGGGTAGAGCGGGGCGGTCCGGTTCCGGAATCCGCCAGGAGGCCCCTCGCCATTTGCCGATTGATCCACGCGGTGGCTCCTTCTACTGAGATGCCGCTGCGATACAGGGGCGCTTGCTACCGCTAGCCTGCTACCTACTACTGCTCACAGATATTATAGCACATCTCGCAGCATTTCATGCTCGATAGATCAGGGGTCGCCGGGCCGGATCGATCTGGATCTGGCCGCGGTCTTCCAGCAGATCGAGATGGCCCAGCGTTTCGGAGAAGCCCAGGAAGATATCAACCCCCTCCAGGCGGGGGAACAGCTGGCGGCTGAGCGTATAACAATCGGCGGGTTGCTGCTGCACCATCGCCAGGAGCCGGGCGGCCCGCTCTTCATGGTGCTGGAGCCGGCCCTTGATCAGCTTGCGGTGGCCCTGGAAGGGCCGTCCATGGCCCGGGTAGACCCAGAGCACCGGCAACGCCGCCACCCGGGTGAGCGACTCCACGTAGAGCGGCAACATCCGCGGCCGCGCGCGCTCGCCCAGCAGCGGCGCCTCCAGCACCGGGTTCGAGCTGACCTCGGCCAGCAAATGATCCCCCGCAATCAGGCTACGGGTGTCTGGCTGCTGCAAAGCGATATGCCCGGTGGCGTGCCCGGGCGTGTAATGCACCGTCCAATCATAACCGGCCAGCGGGATCACCTCGCCCGCCGCGAGCAGGCGCGTGACCGGGACCGGTGCGGTAAAATGGCCCATGGCTTTCATCCCGCGATTGATTTCGACCATTGTACCCGCTGGCACGCCCATATCCTGGCACAGCAAGGTCAGGTAGGCCATGCGGCGCACCCACTCGGCGGGGAAATCGCCGAGCCAGGTATCCAGCCGCTGGTGGGCCCAGACTGCGGCGCCGCTCAGCGCGACAATGCGTGCGGCCAGCCCCCAATGATCCACATGACCATGGGTGATGATCAGGCGCCCGATCTCCGCCGGCCGCCGCCCGACCCGCGCCAGCCCCTCGGTCAGATCCGTCCAGGCCGCGTCGGTCAACGGCCCACAATCGATCAGCGTGAGCGGGTCTGTGTCGACAAGATAGCTGTTGACCGGCCCCACCTTAAAGGGCGTACGCAGCTCCAGGCGGGTGATCGGTGGGAGGGGCCCGTCCGGGCGCCAGGCGCCTTCCTCCGGTTCTCGTATTTCCTCCATCATTGCGATCCTCCCTAGCAGTTCCCGACGGGTAGTAAGTCATCATACAAACTCGCCCTAGCCGCTGTCAAACCGGCCGGCCGATTCTGGCCCCGCGCACTATTCCCGGGAGCGAAAGGGCTATCCATTTGGGGCCAGATTCGTTATTTCGGTATCAAAGAAGCGTATGCCAGGCCCCGGATTAAGCGCCTGCCCTTGAATAGCGCGATACCTCTATAGTCATAAGGCTACAGCTAGATATATGGTTGTCAACTCCCGCGCCTGGCTCGTGGCGCAGCGGGAAGCCGTTCGCCCGTTGCCCTACCGGACACTCCTACTCCTGAGCAGCCTCGTGCTCATCCTCGGCGTAAGCACCAGCCTCAGCGGCGATTGGGTGCAGTATTACCGCTGCGCCGATTTCGCCTTTCTACACGGGCAAAATCCGTATAGCTGCCACAATTACTATAATACGCCCCTAACTTTCGTTATGCAGGCCCCGTTTGCCCTGTTCGGCGCACCCCTCGACGCCTGGGCCTGGGCGCTCTTCGCCACCACCTGTGCGTTGGCCGCGCTCTTCACCCTCTTCGCGAATTTCGCGATGCTCGAAAAGCGCAGCATGGGGCTGGTGGCGACCCTGGTGCTCTGCCTGTTGCCGATAGCTTTTTCATGGCCCTCTTGCAAAAATATAGCCGTGGCGACCTCCAGCACATCAGTATTGGGCTGCGTGAGCTCGTCGGCTATTTCTCGGACGCCGGGTGGTGGCGGCTCGCGAGTTATGGCCTGCTGGTAGTACCTGGCCTCTATGCAGCCTATCAGACCTATCGCCTTTGGCGCGGCCAGACCTTCGACCTCGTCCTCGTCGCCAAACTGCTCCCGGCCGCCCTCCTGGCCTTGCCCTATAACCGCGCCTATGATTGGGTGCTGGCGATTCCCGCTTACCTCGTGCTCTGGGACCTCGTTGGCCGGCGCTGGACTCCGGCGATGATCGGCAATATCGTGCTGGCCCTGGTGGCCTTCCCAATCAGCACCGCCACCTACCTGATATCCTGGGCCCCGCTGTATGCCCATCTACCCATCTCGCTGAATCCGCTACCACTGATCGGGCTGATCCTGACGCTGGAGTGGGTTACGCACCAAATGCGCAGTAAATTGGGGCCAAATGCGTTCCCTGAATCCTTGACATCGCGTCGAGCGTCTAGTATAATAAGTGGGCCGGTTGCGCAAGCAACCTGAGAATCCGATCTCGTTCGGCCTCGTCGAAAAGATCGGTTTCCGGGGAACAATCAGAGGAGGGCTCGGAAGGAAGACACGACTGCCAACGCAAGTTGTCCAGCATGGCTCCATCCGCCCCGGCGTGTGAACGCCGGTTTTTCTTTGCCCCCCTTCCCCGCAGCATCAGCACGTTAACAACAGCAGAGTGGTGAGCAAGAGTTCACACCAAGTGAACCGAACAGTCAAGTTCAATAGCCCAAGCTTTCGGCAACCACGGCACCACCGCGGCCACGTGCTTCGGCACCGCACCGCGGGATGGTACCTACGAAATCGGCGTTCCCCGTGGGGGAACGCGCGCATTTCGTCTGGAGAGTTTGATCCTGGCTCAGGACGAACGCTGGCGGCGCGCCTAATACATGCAAGTCGAACGGGTTGGCTTCGGCCAGCCAGTGGCGGACGGGTGAGTAACACGTGGGTGACCTGCCCCCGAGT
>DATGEF010000152.1:0-9007 GCA_035310405.1 Chloroflexia bacterium
CTCACCAGCTTCTCCACCAGTCCTCTCGCCATAGTCGTATCCTCCTCGGCGGCCGGCATACCGGCTTGCCGCTATCGTTGTGATTGCCTGCCGGAATCAACTTCCGGCGCGTCTAGGTCCGGGGAACCAGCCTTATACCAACTGGTGCAAACCGCGCTGATCGGTCGTGCCGATATACATGCCGGGACGTACCCGCACAGCCTCCAGCCCCTTGAGCACACGGATGGAACTCGCGCCGGAAACCCGGGGCGGTACTGCCTGTGGCGGGGCCCCTTCGATTGGATCGTTATCGACCGGCATCGGCTACCTCGGCAGCGGAGTACAAGACTGAGGCTATTCTCGCCATTAACCAAACGCCAGCAGTCTTGGTCGGCGCACCATCGCCGATCGTAGATGGCACAGCAATCTCTGTTCCCCCACCGCACGCGTTGTGAACACGCCTCGCGCCAAGTGTCCACTTACATAGAAGGTGTCACACCCGTCCCTCAGCCCACGGCGAAGACTATCTGGACCGTTTTGTACTAGGCAAGGCGAGGGTAAGCCAGCGCGGCCCGCCTCAATGCGTGGCGTGCATCGCCCGCGGCTTTTGTTGGGGCGCGCGGGTTAGCAGGTGCTGCAGATAGGGTAGCAGGAAGTGGTCGAGCCTATAGTAGGCCACGCCCGCCCCGCCGAAGACCATCGCCGGCTCGGCGATCAGCATGTAGCCGTTGGCCGAGCCGGCGAAGCGGTAGTTCAGATTCATCAGCGCGCCCGCGAACGCCGTCCACTTGGTGAACAGCCCCAGCACCAGCGCGATGCCGATCACTGCGCCGGCCCGCGCGGGGCGGCGTTCTTCAGTGCAAGATGTTGAGCGTGTTGCTCGCATCATCCACGAAGTAGACACCCTGGCCGCCCGGCACGATCGCCAGGCCGAAGAGGGCCCCCGCGCCGGGCGGATTGCCGGTGGCGTCGATCAGCTTGCTGGCGATCTGCACCCCGCCGGGGGTCGTCTCCACCAGGAAGCCGTCGTTGCCGTTGACCGTCAGAATATCGCCGTTCGGGGCCACGGTCAGCCCCAGCGGGTCGTTCAACGCGCCATTGCGCGTAACGGTCGTGCCGGTCCCGGCGCTGTCCGTGCGGGTCAGCGCGTCGGGGATGGCCGCGATGCGGTTCGCCAGGCTATCGGCAACATAGAGCGTGCCGCTGCTGCTCAACCCGACGCCCGTCGGCCCGATGACGAGCGCGCCGGGATCGGTGCGCTGCGCAAACCCGGACCCGACGATCGTCTCCGCCACGACAGTCGGCACGCCATCGGCCGGGAGCGACAATTGCAGCCGGACCACCGTCCCCGCGCGCACCACATGCGGGCTGCGGGCCACGGTGTCGTTGAGCACATTGGTGACGAACAGCGTGGCCGTGCTCCCGCCGTCCAGCGCGGTCATATCCCAGGGGCCATTGATCGGCCCGCCGGCGATGGTCTCCACGACCTGCCCCCGGCTATTGAGCACGATCAGGCAGTCGGCCTGCGCGGTGGCCGCCGTCCCGTCCGCGGTCGGCAGGCTGCCGACGATCACCCACCCGCGGCTCAGAACCGCGAGGGCCGTGGTCAGCCCGATGCCGCCAGGGCACGGACCGGGCAGCCCGTGAGCGTTGATCCGCGCAAAGAGGCTATGCGCCCCATTGGGGGCGACTTGCACGATGGTCGTGCCGGTGCCTTGCAGGTTGGCGCTGTTATTGAAGTTGCTCACCAGCACATTGCCGGCGACCAGCGCGCCGACCGTCGTGGGGACGACCACCGTGCCGTAGGGATTGATATCACCATTGGCCGGGACCGTCGAGCTAATCACGTTAATCGTGTTGAAAGGGCCGATATAGGAACTGCCACTCGCGCTTACCAGTGTAGGCGTCAGCGCCAGCAGCGCGGCCAACGCTGCCAGCCAGTGGCGCTTCTGTGCAACCATGATAGTCCTCCTTAGTCGGGCACTTGGCGCATGATCGTCGTGCCGGTACCCACTTCTCACGCTGTTGTTAAAGCGGTTGACCACGCCGTTGCGGCTGCTCCCGGCCTATACTAGCCGGGATCATGCGCGCCCCCTTCATAAGTTACCACGCCAGAGGGAGTACAAAAGTAGCGGGATTTTGCCCAATATGTGGGTATGATAATGTTATAAAACCTACTAACGATTATATAAGGTTATGTCAGAGAGGGGGGTATCCTGAACAGGTGTGCAGCAGAGCTGTACCAATCGCGCTGTGCGGCTCAAGGCGCGGCCAGGCGGATCAGCACTTCCGCGCTGATTTGTCGCCGGTCTAGGCCGACCGGCGTGACCGTCGCCGGATGGGGCGCGGCGCGCACCCAGACGGTGCGCGCCCGGAGCGGGGCCCCGGGGGCGGCCTGCTGGCCCAGGCACAGCACTTCGGCTCCCACCACCGGCTGCCCGTGGATCTCGGTGGTAGCATCAATGATCACTGTTTCATCGTCCACGACCCACTGCGTATTCGTCATGGCGTGGATCCTGCCGCTATAGGTCAGCAATTGCGCGGGGGTGGCGGACGGGCGCAGCGACAGCGCGACAAGCAGCAGCCCGGCCGCGGCCAGGGCGCACAAGAGAAGCAGCCCGAAGCCCGGGCGCACCGCGGGCCGGCGCGGGGCCCACCATCCCCGGTGCGGCGGGGCCGGTAGGCCGGCGACGGACCTGGCGCCGGGGGGCCGCCCGGGCAGGACGGGGCGGCTCCCGTGCCGCGCCAGGACGGCCGCCCGCGTGCGCTGCTGGATGCGGGCCAGCGCCGCCGGACGCAAGGCGGGGTCCGGTACGTTGCGCACCGCCAGGGCCAGCCGCAACAGTGGCTCTAATTCGGCGGCGTACTCGGGGTACTCCGCGACCACGGCCTCGACACTCCGCCCGGCCTGCACCTGCTGCCAGGCGGCGCTGACGGCTTCTTCACGTGGCGCGTGGTTCCTAAACATCGCCATTACCATCCTTGAAGGCGGGTAACCACTGCCGTAGGGGGCGCCCGCTGGGCTGGCGCCGGGTCAACGCCCGGCGCAACCCTTGCAGCCCCCGATAATACAGGCTCTTGACCGAAGGCAGCGTCCGATCCAGCAATCGGGCGACCTGCGGTAGCTCCCAGCCCTCAACCACGTGTAAGAGAATCACGTGGCGCTGTTCCGCCGTGAGCTGGGCCAGGCCGGCCTTCAACTCCTCGCGCTCGGGCAACCCATCAATCTGCGAGTCCGGGACGGTGGGCTCGCCGTCGGGCACGACCCCCAACCAGTGTTCCAGCGAAATTTGGGGCCGGCGCTTGCGGACGCGGTAATGATCGACAACCAGATTGTGGGCGATACAGAACAGCCAGGCTTCCAGCGGGCTGGTGGTGTGCCCAAAGTCGTCCAGATGCGCGACCAGACGCAGCAGCACCTCGGCCACCAGGTCTTCCGCCAGCGTCGCGTCCTGGAGTTGATAATAGGCGTAGCGGTAGAGCGCGGGAGCATACCGCTGCACGACCCACTCGGCGGCGCAGGCATCCCCTTGCTGCAACGCCGTGACCAGGCTCGCCTCATCCATCCAACGCAGGTCCGGCGGGGTCTCGAAAGACGCGTAAGGTTCGACGACCATAGCCCCCCATAGTGCCAGATAACATAGCAGCAAAGACGAGTGTAGTCATTGTCGCCACTGCCAGAGCTTTTAGAAGCAAAAACCATACCAGACCATCACTATCGTGGCTCGTTGAGATAGGCCGTGAGCGCGCGCTCCAGCGTGGCGATCCCGCGCCGGTAGTCGGCGAGCCGGATATGCTCGTCCGGGGTATGATCGAGCGCGGCCTCGCCCGGCCCATAGGCCAGCGCCGGGCAGCCCCAGGCCGGGGCCACCACGTTGAGGTCGGCGGTGCCCGTCTTGAGCAGGTAGCGCGGCGTGCCGCCCTGCGCCCGGATCGCCTGGGCCAGCGCCCGGTGCAGCGGCGTCGTGCGCGCCCCGGCCCAGGCCGGCGTGGCCCCCTGCACGGTGAGCGTGCCGTCCGGCGCGGGGTCGTGCAGCCAGGAGCCGGCCGCGTCGGGCGGCAGGTCGGGCGGCAGGCGCAAGTTGATCTGCAACTCGGCCCAGTCGCGGCGCCCATCGCTGCCGCTATGGATGCGCAACAGCGCGGGCAGGAGTTGATCGAAGGCCCGCGGGCGCGCCGCGTTGAAGCGCGCTGCCGCATCCGCGATCTGCTGCCAGACCGCGCAGGCGCGTGCCGCCACGGTGGGCCCGGCATGGGCGCTGTGCTGCGCGGCCTGTTCCAGGCGCAGCGTAGCCCGCAGCACCCCCTTGTAGCCGAGGGTGATGCCATCCACCCCGCTCGGCTCGCCGACGATGCAGGCCGCCGGCCGGTAGCGCGACAGCACATACTGCGCGCCGCGCGACGAGGGCACTTCTTCCTCCACGCAGCCAATCACGATCACCCGCCCCGGCAGGCGCCGGGCGGCGTGCAGGCGGGCGCCGGCGGCGATGAAGGCCGCCAGCGGCCCCTTGGCGTCCACGGCCCCGCGCCCGTAGAGCCGGCCCGCCTCCCGGCGCACCGGGATGGCGCCCGGCACCGTGTCCAGGTGCCCCAGCAAGACCACCGCGGCGGGGCCGGCGCCGATCTCGCCGACGGCGTTCCCGGCGCCGTCCACGTGCGCGGCAAACCCCCGGCGGCCCATCTCCTGCACCAGGAAAGCCGCCAGCCGGGCTTCGTCGCCGGACACGCTAGGGATGGCCAGCATCGATTCGAGCAGCGCAATCGCGTCGTCGTCGTTCATGCGCCACCGCCCGCGGCGAGCACGTCGGCCAGGGTGTCCACGGCCTGATCGATCTCGGCCCGGCTGATGATCAGCGGCGGCAGCAGGCGGATCACCGTCGGCCCGGCGTTGAGCGCCAGCACACCCCGCGCCTGGAGCGCCGCCAGCAGCGGCGCCACCCGCTCCCGGAGCTCGACGCCTACCAGCAGGCCCACGCCGCGCACCGCCAGGATGCGCGGGTGGGCGAGGCCCCGCAACCGCTCCAGCAGGTAGGCGCCCTTGGCCGCGGCCTGGCCGGGCAGGTCCTCGGCCAGCAGCACCCGGAGCGTGGCGCGGGCGGCGGCGCAGGCCAGCGGGTTGCCGCCGAAGGTCGCGCCGTGGGCCCCCACCGGGATGGGCGCCACGCGCGGCCCCAGGGCCACGGCGCCCAGGGGAAAGCCGCCGGCGATACCTTTCGCCAGGCAGAGCAGATCGGGCATCAGGTCGTGGTGCTGCGCCGCGAACAGCCGCCCGGTGCGCCCGAAGCCGGTCTGCACCTCGTCGAGGATGAACAGCGCCCCCCGCTCCCGGCAGAGGCGCTGCGCGCCCTGGAGGAAGGCGGCCTCGCCGGGGCGCACCCCGCCCTCGCCCTGCACCACCTCCAGCAGCACCGCCCCGACCTCCTCCGTCAGCGCGGCGTCCAGCGCGGCGAGATTATTGTAGGGCACATGGCGGAAGCCGGGCAGCAACGGCGCGAAAGGTTCGCGGTAGTGGGGGTTCCAGGTGGCGCTGAGGGCGCCCAGCGTGCGCCCGTGGAAGCCCTGCCGGGCGGCGACTACGCCGGGCCGGCCGGGGGTGCCCGCGGCGCCCAGGCGAGCGAACTTGAGCGCCGCTTCCACGGCTTCAGTGCCCGAATTGCACAGGAAGAGGCGCTCCAGCCCGGCCGGCAGCACCGCCGCCAGTTCGGCCAGCCACTGCGCGCGCTGGTCGTTGGCGAAGATCCCCGCGCAGTTGATCAGTTGCGCCGCCTGCGCCTGGATCGCGGCGACTACGGCGGGGTGGCAATGGCCCAGGATGGCGACGCCGTACGCGGCGGTGCAGTCGAGGTAGGCGCGACCCTGGTCATCCCAGACGGTTGCCCCCGCGCCGCGCACCAGGGTGATCCCGCGCGAGGGGTAGACGCCGGTGCCGTAGTGGGCCTCCAGGGCCGGGAAATCAAGCGTAGCTGTGCTCATGGGGTGTCCTTTCCGCTCCCGCGTAACTGGGAGTCTGGGGGGTTCTGGCCGCGCCGATGAGCGTGCCGCCGCCGGCCAGGGCCGCGCCCAGCGGGGCCGCGCCGCGCCCGGCCGCGATGATGACGCGGGGCACCCCGGCGGCCAGGGCCTCGGCGGCGCCCAGGAGTTTCTTGCGCATGCGGCCCGCGGCGTGCGCGGTCATAGCTTCCAGCGCGGCGCCGGGCACGTGCGGGATCAGCGTTTGCTCGTCGGGATAGTGCCGGAGCAGGCCGGGGACATTGGTCAACAGGATCAGCGCCTCGGCGCGCAAGGTCCCGGCCAGCAGCGCCGCCCCGCGGTCGCCGTCGATGTTCAGCGCCTCGCCCGGCGCGCCCGCGGCCAGCGGCGCGACCACCGGTAGGTAGCCGGCGTCGAGCAGGCTGCGCAGCAGCGCGCCGTTGGCCGTCGTGGGCGTGCCCGTCCAGTCGTCGCGGATCACGCGCTCGCGGCCGTCCTCGATCACACGGATGGCCGGCTTGCGCCGCGCCTGGATCAGCCGGCCGTCGAGCCCGCAGAGGCCGAGCGCGTTCACGCCCTGCGCCTGTAACGCGGCGACCAGGCGGCGATTGATCGCCGCGGTCGCCATAATGAAGATCTCCAGCGTGCGCGGGTCGGTGCGCCGGCTGACCTGGCCCGACGCCGAGGTGACGAAGCAGGGCGGGTGGCCCAGCGCCACGGCGAGTTGGTCGGTGGCCGCCGACCCGCCATGCATCAGCACCAGGCGCTGCCCGGCCCGCCAGTGCGCCGCCAGGTCGGCGCACACCGCCGCCGCGTCGATCCCCGCCGCGCCGCCGATCTTTACGACATACATAATCGACCTCCTATTGCAAGTGCCAACCACCCTATGGGCCATCGCTGAGCGAGGAGTGAGCACCCCCAGGTGCGAACGCGGGTGGGGCAACGTTCGCACGTAGGCGTGCTCACTCCTCATCACCCAAGGGGTCACTTGAGGCTGCACTATGCCGGGTGCAGGCCCGGAAAGCCGAGGCCGACCCGCTCCTCGAAGCCGCACATCAGGTTGAGACACTGCACCGCCGTGCCCGCGGCGCCTTTCATCAGGTTGTCGAGCGCGCAGAGGGCCACGACGCGCCCGGTCTGCTCGTCCAGCGCCCAGCCCACGTCGGCACTGTTGCTGCCGGCCAGGATCTTGGGATCGGGGTGGCGATAGAGGCCGCCCCGCTCGTGGACGATCCGCACAAACGGCTCGGCGCCGTAGGCTTGCCGGTACAGGCGCCAGAGGTCGCGCTCGCTCAACGGCGCGGCCAGGAAGGCGTGGCAGGTCGCCAGCGCGCCGCGCACCCGCTCGACGGCGGTGATCGAGAGGTGGATATCGGCGCGGCCCAGGGCGGCCTGCACCTCGGCGGTGTGGCGGTGGCCCACCGGGGCATACGACCGCACCGCGCCGCTGCGCTCCGGGTGGTGGCTGGCCGGCCCCGGCGCCGCGCCGCCCTCCGACGAACCGACCTTGACCTCGGCGATGATCGGCCGCTGCGGGTCGAGCACGCCGGCCCGCACGAGCGGCAGCAGCGCCAGGTTCACGGCCGTGGCGTTGCAGCCCACGCCGCTCACATAGGGCGCCTCGCGGATGGCGGCGCGGTGCAGTTCGGGAAGACCATACGTGAAGCGCGGCAACCAGTCCGGCGCGGGGTGGGCTGCCCCGTACCAGCGTGCGTAGGCCGCCGCGTCGCGCAGCCGGAAGTCGGCGGAACAATCCACGATGCGCGGGGCCAGCGTGCTCAAGTGATCGATCTGGCGGGCGGCCTCGCCGTGCGGCAGCGCCAGGATCAGCACGTCGCAGGGCGCCAGGGCCGCGGCGGCGACGAAGCGCAGGCCTCCCCCCGCGCTGGCCGGCGGGTCGGTGTACCCGCGCAGGTTGGGGTGGGCGGCGTGGATCGGCTCGCCGGCCCGCCGCTCGGCCGTCACCTGGCCGATCTCGACGTGCGGGTGGCCGAGCAGCAAGCGCAGCACTTCGCCGCCCACGTAGCCGGAAGCCCCGACGACCGAAACGCGAACTCGCATCTACACTCCTCCCCCCGCCGCCAGCAGATAGTCGATCATGCACGCCGGGATGTTGACCCCAGTCGTCTCGATGCTGTTGCGGAACTCCATTGTGTGGTTGACCTCGATGACCAGCAGCCGGCCGTCGGGGGCTTCCACCAGGTCAATGGCGAGGATGCCGCCCCCGACCGAGTGGGCGGCCCGCAGGGCCAGGTCGCCGACGGCCCCCGCCACCGGGCAGTTGGTGGCCCGCCCGCCCCGCGCGGTGTTGGTGATCCAGTGCTCGCTGGTGCGGTAAATGGCACAGATCGGCGCGTCGCCGACGACGAAGGCGCGGATGTCGCGCCCCGGCTTGGCCACATACTCCTGCAGGTAGAAGATCTGCTGCTGCCAGGAGCCGAGCGTGGCGCGGTCTTCGAGCACGGCTTCCGCCGCGTCGCGGTCGTTGACCCGCGCCACCATGCGGCCCCAGGAGCCGACGACCGGCTTGATCACCGCCGGGTAGCCCAGGCGCTCGATGGCGGCCAGCGCCGCCTCGGCGGTGAAGGCCAGGGCGGTCGGCGGGGTGGGCACCCCGGCGCGCTCCAGGGCCAGGCTGGTGCGCAGCTTGTCGCCGCAGGTGGCGATCACGGCGGCCGGGTTCACACAGCGCACGCCCCGGCTCTCCAGGGCCTGGATCGCATAGAGCGCGCGCCCGTAGCTGATCGACCGCTCGAAGATCAGGTCATAGGGCCACGCCGGGCCGTCGAGGCGCACGACCAGGTCGCTGTCGTCCAGGCGGTCGTAGGCCACGCCGCGGCGGTCGAGTTCGCCCAGCAGCAACTTCTCCTCCACCCGGATGCGGGAGCAGAGTACGGCGAGGCGCATGGTCATTCCCCCCAATCTTCCTCGACCGCCGGGGCCAGGCCCAGCGCCGGCGGGTGGCCGGCCAGGACTTCCAGCTCGGCGCCGCAGTCGGCGCAGCGGATAATCTCCCCTTCCAGCACGTCGGCGGGCAGCGCCACCGGGGCCTCGCATT
>DATGEF010000153.1:0-8483 GCA_035310405.1 Chloroflexia bacterium
TGCCCATCAGGATCGGCAGCTGGAAGGCGCCGACCAGGTCGAGCGTGCGGTCCAGCCACGCGATGTCGAAGAAAGGCTGGGTCATGACGAAGTCGGCGCCCGCCTCCATCTTCTGGGTGAGCCGATCGATTTCCAGGTCGATATCACGGGCATTCGGATTGAAGGCGCAGCCGATCAGGAACTGGGTCTGGCCCCCGATCGTGTTGCCGGCCACGTCGACGCCGGCGTTCATCTTGCGCAGCATCTTGATCAGGCCGATGCTGTCGATGTCGAACACCCCCGACGAGGCGATCTTCTCCACGGGGTTCGGCGGGTCGCCGGTGAGCGCCAGGATCGTGCGCTGGCCCATCGCGTGCGCCCCCAGGAGCTCCGCCTGTAAGCCGAGTAACGAGCGGTCACGCGTGCAGAAGTGGATGATCACGTCCATCCCGACCTGCTGCCGGACCATGTTGCTGCAGGCCATGACGCTCATCGAGGCGCGGCCGCGGGCGCTGTCGGTGATGTCGACGGCGCTGACGCCCCGCTCATACAACATTTGCGCGCCCGCCAGCAGCTTGGCCGGGCTGATGCCCCGCGGCGGCTCCAGCTCGACGGTCATGACAAACTCCCGCCCCAGCTTCCAGGCGAAAGTGCCGGGCGCGGCGGTCTCGCGTACGCTCTGCAAAACGCCGAGGGTGCCGTCCCCCGCTTCCCCCGGGCCGAGCGCGGACCCGGCCGGCTCGTTATTGGCGGCGCTATACGGCGTGGCGGGCGTCGGCTCGGCGCGCTCGGCCACGACGGCGGCCCGGGCGGCGGGCGACCCCGGCGTCGGCTCCCCGTGGGTGGCTTCCACGGTGCGCAGCCGGTGGCTGAGCTCGCGGATGTGCTCCGGGGTGGTGCCGCAACAGCCGCCGAGCAGCCGGACGCCGAGCCCGGCCATCCGTTGCGCCTGCTCGGCCATATAGGCCGGCCCCGAGACGTAGACGATACGCCCGGCCACCACCTCGGGCCAGCCGGCGTTGGGCTGGGCGCTCAGCGGCCGGCGGGCGATATTCGCCATTTCCGCCAACACGCGGGCCATGCGCACCGGGCCGGTGGAGCAGTTGGCCCCGACGACATCCGCCCCGGCCGCCTCCAATGCGCGCACCACCACCGCCGGGGGGTCGCCGGCCAGGGTGCGGCCCTCTTCTTCAAAGCTCATCTGGGCCACCACGGGTAGGTCACACGACTCGCGGGCCGCCCGCAAGGCGATCAGCATCTCGCGTAGATCTTTAAAGGTCTCCAGGATCAGCAGGTCGACCCCGCCCTCCAACAGCCCCTCGATCTGCTCGCAGAAGATATCCCGCACTTCGGTCACCGAGATGCGGCCGAGTGGGGCGATCGGCCGGCCGAGCGGCCCGACGGCCCCCGCGATCAAGACCGGCTGGCCGACGATCTCACGCGCGTTGCCCGCCAGCTTGGCGCCCCGGAAGTTGATCTGGCGCACTTTGTCGCCCAGATCGTAGGTGCTCAGCTTGAAGCGGTTGGCGCCATAGGTATTCGTCTCGATGATCTCGGCCCCGGCTTCCATATACGCCTGGTGGATTTCGAGGACGATCCGGGGCTGCGAGAGATTGCACTCGTCGAAGCAGCTTTTGGCCGGGATGCCTTTGTTGTAGAGCATGGTGCCCATCGCGCCGTCGCAGATGATCACGCCAGGCTGGGCCAGGCGCTCCAGGAAGGGGCTGCGGGCCGCGCGCGGCTGCTCGGGGCCGGTGGGGGCCGGCGGCCGCGCGCGGGAACTCTCGGATGTGGTCATACGATCTCCTAACATAGCCATTAGTGGCGCAACCCTAATTATACCGAAGCCGGGCGGGCGCGGCAACCGGCGGCGTGCTATACTATAACTTCTTCCCAGAACATAGCAGGAGGGGTGGCCCAACGATGGTGCAAGGTAGCGATCCCATCCTCAAACAGCTCCGGCAAGTTTTACTGCTGGCGCTGGGCGTGATCGTGGTCGGGACGGGGGGTTACATGGTGCTCGAAGGCTGGGACGCCTTCGACTCGTTTTATATGACGATTATTACCCTGACCACGGTCGGCTTCAGCGAAGTCCACACGATGGATCGCCCGGCGCGCGCGTTTACCGTTGTGCTGATGCTGGCCGGGGCCGGCGGGGTGCTCTACACGCTCTCGACCTTGCTCCAATATGTTCTCGACGGCCGCCTGACCGGCGAGATCACACGCAGGAGGATCCGGCGGATGGTGAACCACCTGGTAGACCATGTGATTGTCTGCGGCTATGGCCGCGTGGGCCAGGAAGTGGCGCGCCAGCTGAAGCGCCAGGCGGTGCCGTTCGTGATCGTCGACCGCAGCGAGGACCGCATCGCCCAGGCCACCCGCGACGGCTGGCTGGCCTTCTGCGCGGACGCCGCCAAAGATGAGGGGCTCCATGCGGCCGGTATCGACCGCGCCCGCGCGCTGATCACGGCCGTCGACAGCGATGCCGACAATATCTATATCACGCTTTCGGCCCGGGTGCTGGCGCCCAAGCTCCATATCGTGGCCCGCTCGAATGACCCGGAGTCCGACGCCAAGCTGCGCCGGGTGGGCGCCAGTCGCGTGCTTTCGCCCCATAGCATCGGCGGCCGGCACATGGCGCTGCTCGCGGTGCGCTCGCCGGCCATCGACTTTGTCGACATGGTCATGGGCGGCACGAGTGATGGCGACGGGCACCTGCACGACCTGCAGCTGGAGGCGCTGGTGATCACCGAGCAGTCGGGCTTTCGGGGCCTGACCTTCGGCAAAGCCCGGGCCCTCTGCGCCAGCACCTGTACGCTCCTCGCGGTGACCCGCGCCGATGGGCACGTCGTCGCAGACATGGACAGTCCGGACGCCCGCACGCCCCTCCAGCCCGGCGACGTGCTGATCCTGATCGGCCGGCCCGATCAGCTCAAAGAGCTGGAAGCCCTCCAGGCGGTGTAACCCCCGGGGCTCCTCAAACGGCCAGCCCCAGGCTGGCGGCGGGCGCGGCCGGCGCCCGGCCAAGCTCCTGGCCCATCAAGATTTCGAGGTCGGGGACCACGGTGCCATCCTCGTCGCCGGCCGCGCCGGCCTGCAGGGCCTGGTAGCCGGTGTAGAGGCGATAATAGAGCCCTTCCTGCGCCAGCAGCTCGCTATGTGTGCCTTGCTCCACGATGCGGCCGGCGTCGACTACGACGATGCGGTCGGCTTTCTCGACCGTCGACAGGCGGTGGGCGATGATCACCACGGTCCGGTTTTTCATCAGCCGCTCCAGCGCGTTCTTGATCAGCGCCTCGCTCTCGTTGTCGAGCGAGGATGTGGCCTCGTCGAGGATCAGGATCCGCGGGTTGCGCAGCAGGGCGCGGGCGATCGCCACGCGCTGCCGCTGGCCGCCGGAGAGCTTCACCCCGCGCTCGCCAATAATGGTGTCATAGCCTTCCGGCAGCTCGGCAACCAGGTTGGTCAGATTCGCGGCGCGCGCCGCGGCCTCGATCTCGGCGGCGGGCGCGCCCAGCTTGCCGTAGCCGATGTTGTCGCGCAGGCTGCCGCCGAAGAGCAGCGGGTCCTGGGGGACGACGCCGATGTGCGCGCGAAGATCCCGCAGCCGCACGCTGCGCACGTCGTGGCCGTCGATCAGCACCCGGCCCGCCTGCACGTCGTAGAAGCGCGGGATCAGGCTGGCCAGCGTCGTCTTCCCGGCGCCGCTGGGCCCGACGAGGGCGATCACCTGACCGGGCTCAATGGTCAGCGAGAGGTCGCGGATGACTTCGGGGCCGCTGGTGTAGCGGAAGCCGGCGGCCTCGAAAGTCACGGCGCCCCGGATCTCGGGCAGCGGCACGGCATCGGGCGTGTCGGCGACGTCCACTTGCGTGTCGAGCAGCTCAAAGATGCGGGCCGCGGCGCCACCGGCCGAGCGGAGCTGGGCATAAGTGTTGCCCAGTCCGGCCATCGGCCCCGAGACCATCACCACCACGAGCAGCAGCATGACGAGCGTGCCGGCGGTCATCCGCCCGGCCAGTACTTCGCCGCCGCCAAACCAGAGCAGCCCGATCAACACCCCGAAGCCGAGCAGGGTCATGATCGGCCCGAAAGCCGCGCCCAACCGGATGCGGCGCACCGAGACCCGGAAGGTGCGCTCGACCGCCTGGCCGTAGCGCTGCGCTTCATAATCCTCGCGGTTGAACGCCTTGACCACTCGCGGCGCACTCAAGGTCTCTTCCAGCACGGTGGTGGCGGCCCCCAGCGCTTCCTGCGATTCCTTGGAGGTCGCCTCCAACCGTTTGCCGAACACGCGGGCGATCAGGATGACCGGGGGGACCAGGACCAGAATCAGGACGAGCATGAACGGATCGAAGACGACGACGATCGCCAGCCCACCCAGCAGGGTGATGACCTGCTGCACGACGCCGAACACATTGTTCGTTAAGGCCCCCTGCACGACCGTGACGTCATTCGACAGCCGCGAGGTGAGATCGCCCACGCGGGCGCTTTCGTAAAAGGCGAGTGAGAGGTTTTGCAGATGGGCGAACACGCGGCGGCGCAGGTCGGCCACCAGGCGCTCACCCACATAGGCCAGCAGATAGGTCTGGCCAAAATTTAGCGTGGCGCTGATCAAGGAGATCAGCACCAGCAGGAAAATGCTGTCGCGCAGGTTATCCAGCCGCCGCGCCCCGGTGATGCCGTCGACGATCCCCCGCACGGCGAGCGGGATGGCCAGCGACACCACACTGTTGAGGATCAGCATCAGCCCGCCCAGGACCAGGCGGACCCAATAGGGGAGCGCTAGCGCCAGCAGGCGGCTGAGCACCGCCTGGCGTTGCACGGGCGTTCCCAAACTCACTGCGCCGATCTGGACCTGTGCCGGGCTTGCTGCCTGCGCCACGCTGCTTTCCTTTCCTGACACGACGATCGATTTGTTTCTTGCGCCTACAACGTAGCTTACGTTCCAGAGGCCGCCCCGGTTCTCTGGCCCGCCGGCTCAGGGGCCGCGGTAGGCCTGGCGCAGCCGCCCACTCGCCGCATCCCACAGCCAGGCCGTCCCATCGCCGGAGATCGTCAGGATGGTGTGTCCATCCGGGTTCCAGGCCGCCTCCAGCACCCCCCCTGTCGCGCCATACCTATCCAGGAGCTGCAGCGGGCGGCCGGTGGCCGCGTCCCAGACCCAGGCCGGCCCATAGGTGGTGACGGTCAGGACCCGTTGCCCATCGGGGCTCCAGGCAGCGGAGGTTACGCTAGTCGAGGCGCCATG
Source organism: Chloroflexia bacterium (assembly GCA_035310405.1). Taxonomy (GTDB): domain Bacteria; phylum Chloroflexota; class Chloroflexia; order QHBQ01; family JAICKM01; genus JAICKM01. Next base: position 5,231 of record DATGEF010000153.1, read on the forward strand.
GAAAACGACCCGCGGGGTGCCGGTCGCCGCGTCCCAGGTGCGCGGCCAGTCGTGGAGCCCCATGGTCAGCAGCGTGTGGCCGTCCGGGCTCCAGGCCACGGTGTAGATCTCATCGGGGCCTGGCAGGACGTGCAGGGTCGCTCCCGTGCGCAGGTCCCAGATGCGGACGCTGGCGTCCGCGCTGGCACTGGCGAGCAGCGTCCCGTTCGGGCTTACCGCCAGGCCGTAAACCTCGCCGACGTGGCCGCGCAGCGTGCGCCGCACCCAGCCGGTGGTGGGGTTCACGATGTGCAGCGTGCCATCCTGATCGGCCGTGATGGCCAGCCCGCCCGGGAAATGGGTGGTGCTACCTACCTGGATGGGCTGATTCTGCGATCGGCTCAGGCCCGGGGCATGGCGGGCCGCTGGCGCGCAGAAGCGGGGAACATTGGGGTCGTCCTCCGGCAAGGTGAACACATTTACCGGCCAGGGCGGCAGGCGGGTGCCCGGCGGGATCTGCGCCGCCGCGAGGCGCCGGCCGGTGGTGCCTTCCCAGATTTGGACATACCGGTGGCTGTCCATCCCTACCAGGACGTGGCCGCCGGGACACCAGGCCATGTTGGCCAAGGGGACGACCAGGTGGGCCTGGCCAGTCGCCGTATCGCGCAGCTGGGCGCGCGCGTCCCAGCTGCTCAGGAGTATGGCCTGCCCATCGGGGCTCCAGATCCCGTCCTGCACCGGGGCGCCGGCGGAGATAGGGATCGGGGCGAGCGGCGGCAGGAAGTCCAGGGTATACGCCGTCCCGTCGATCCAGACCTGGTTCGTGGCGCGATCGACGATGGCCCCGCCTTCAGTAGACCCCGGATATCCGGGCTCGGCGGTGGAGACCGGCCCGGGCAGCCCGTCCCGCGCCGCGTTCTGGGCGCCGAGCAGGGGTGGCCCACCTAGCCCGGCCGCCGCGTCCAGGCGCGGATAGGGGACCGCGGCCGGCGGCCGGCCGACGACGACGATCGCCAGGATGACCCCCGCCGCCAGGAGTCCCATATTGATGGCCGTGGCCCGGCGCCAGTTGCCGGGCCGCAGCGCCCATTCGTTCCCGCCCATTGCGTGATCCATGACCGCCTCCTTATGATCCCCGTATGGCTGCGCTACCGCGATGATGTTTTGATCCTGGATTCAGTGTAGCACCGGCGCGGGGCCCGGGGACCGTCAATTTTGCCTGTTTTGGGGGAGGAGCCGCCAGGTAATTCTACGGGGTCTGGCACGCGCGAAGGATTACGCTCTGCTCGGCGGCACGAACGGCTGGTACGGAGGACAGTCCTGAGCCAATGTGCCGGAGGGCATCCATCGAGAACGCCGTGGCCAGGCGCGCACATTCGCTTAAAGCGAATCCCTGAAGTTTCGCCGCGACGATGCCCGCGACCATCGCATCCCCTGCGCCGACGGTACTTTTCACCTCGACGTCGGGAGGCACCGCCCAGATGGCCTCGTCGCCTTCGACGAAGATCGCCCCGTCCTTGCCCATGGAGACGACTACCGTGGTGACGCCGTACTCGCCGATGATGGCGCGTGCCATCTCCAAGATCGCAGCGGGGGTCTCAAGGGGTCGCCCACTAAATTCTTGCAGCTCATGTACGTTCGGCTTGATGATGCTGGGGCTGGCCGTGAGCGCCTGGCGAAAGCCTTCGCCAATGGTGTCGAGCACCACCTTTTTCCCGGCGAGGGTCTTGATCAACTCGCGGTAAATGCCGGGCGCGACTCCCGGCGGAATGCTGCCCGAAAGCACAAACCACTCTGACGTCGCCGACAATGCATGGACAATCTGGAATAACTGTTCGATGTGTGCCGGTTCGGGCGTTTGTCCCGGAAAGTTGATGTCGGTGGTCTGACGCTTTACTTCGTCAATAACTTTGATACCGATGCGCGTGTGACCCGGTATGGTGACAAAGCGATCCTCGATTCCTTTGCGCGCCAGGAACCGCCAAAAGATTTCATTGTTCTCGGCGCCCAGAAATCCGGTGGCGCTGGTCGCATACCCAAAATCGCAGAGGCAGGACGCGACATTGATACCTTTGCCCCCCGCGTCGAACTGAGAATACTTGACGCGGTTGACTTGACCCGGGGTAAAGTTGGGAATCGCGATGGTTTGGTCAATGACCGGATTGATGGTGACGGTCACGACGCATTGGTCTCTAGTCATGCTTGTACAAGTTGGATGAAAGGCAAGATCGTGTCCGCTCAACCCACTAGGCGCTTTGTGGCACCGGCAAGGCACGAACCGCTGCGGCGGTGCGACAAGCGACTGCTTGCGCCGCCAACGCGCGTGCCTCTGGCAACGCCACGCGGCGCAACTGCGCTTTTACGCCGGCAATGCTGGGGATACTCATGCTGAGCTCGGTCACTCCCAGCCCCACCAGGATCACCGCGCCTTTCGGGTCGCCGGCCAGGCCGCCACAGACGCCGACCCATTTGCCAGCCGCCCGCGCGGCCTCGACGGTGCGTTGAATCATGCGCAGCACCGCCGGGTGCAGAGCATCCGCTTGTGGGGCCAGCTGCGGATGCAGCCGGTCCATTGCCAGCGTGTACTGCGTCAGATCATTCGTCCCGATAGAGAAAAAATCAACTTCCGTTGCCAACTCGTCCGCCATGAGGACGGCGGATGGCACTTCGACCATGATGCCGATATCCAACGGGCCGGCGTCGACCTCCCGGCGCACTTCGTCGGCAATCGCTTTGGCTTGCTCGACCTCTTCGAGCGTCGCCACCATCGGGAACATGATCTTGACGTTGCCATATTGCGCAGCGCGATAGATGGCGCGCAGCTGTGTGCGGAATAGCTCCGGCTGCGCAAGGCACAGGCGAATCCCGCGCACGCCGAGAAATGGATTCTGCTCTTTGGGCAAATCCAGATACGGCACATTCTTGTCGCCGCCAATGTCGAGGGTGCGAATGATGAGCGGGTAGCTCTTGAGCGCCCGCGCCATTGTGCGGTACGACTCGAACTGCTCTTCTTCGCTCGGCGGCGTGGCGCGTTCGAGAAAAAGAAACTCGGTACGCAGCAAGCCCACGCCTTCGCCGCCCGCCTCAAGCACTTGCTCGGCTTCCGCCACGTTGCCAATGTTCGCGACAACCTCCACGCGCGTTCCGTCGGTGAGCTGCGCGGGTTGGTGGCGATCCACATTTTGTTGGGCGCGCACTTCAGCCATCGCCGCTTGCGCCTTGCGCGCCGCGTCAACCGTCGCGGGGCTAGGCGCGACGTACAGCTTCCCGCGGT
>DATGEF010000154.1:0-7189 GCA_035310405.1 Chloroflexia bacterium
CAAAGATAGTGCCAAGACGTTGCCGATATCTTGTTAGTAGAGAAGGGGCTGGCGATGATTTGTTCCAATTGTGCGCATGATAACCCGCCACAGGCCAAGTTCTGCCTAAGCTGTGGTACTCCCCTCGTGCAGCGTTGTAGCAATTGCAGCACCGAATTACCCGCCGGCGCCCGGTTTTGTATGAGCTGTGGCCAGGCGGTGAGTGTGGGGAGCACCCCGACCGACGAGGCCCGCCTGACCCGCCTGGCGGCCGCCGCGCCCGCGCCGCTCGCGGCGAAAATGCGCGCCGCCCGCCTGGCCGGTGAGCGCAAGGTCGTGACCGCGCTCTTTGCCGATGTCGTCGGTTCGACCTCCCTGGCCGAGCAAATGGATGCCGAGGATTGGACGGCGATCATGAATCGCGCCTTCGACCGGCTCTCGCCCGCCGTCTATCACTACGAGGGCACGATCGCGCGGCTGCTCGGCGACGCGATGCTGGCCTTCTTCGGCGCCCCGGTGGCCCACGAAGACGACCCGGTGCGCGCCGTGCGGGCCGGGCTGGATCTCATGGCGGCCGTGCGCGAATACGCGGCCGAGGTGCAGCGCGATCACGACATCGAGTTTGCCATGCGCGTCGGGATCAACACCGGGCCCGTGGTCGTCGGCGATGTCGGCAGCGATCTGAAGTACGAATATACCGCCATGGGCGATGCGGTCAACCTGGCCGCCCGCATGCAATCGGCCGCCCGGCCGATGACGGTCCTGATCTCGGAGCACACCTACCGCTTCGTCGCCCCGGTCTTCGATTGTGTCGACCTGGGCCCGCTGGAGGTCAAGGGCAAAGCGGACCCCGTGCGCGTCTACGAGGTGCAGGGCGCCAAAGCGGCCCCCGGCCGCGTCCGCGGCCTGGCCGGGCTGGAAAGCCCGATGGTCGGCCGCGACGCCGAGCTGGCCGCCCTGGTGCAATTAAGCCGCGCCGTGCAGGCCGGCCTGGGCCGCGTGGCCGTCATCGTCGGCGAGCCCGGCCTGGGCAAGACCCGCCTGATCGGCGAGTGGAAAGCGGCCACGGCCGCCGAAGCGGACCCCGCGCCGCTGCGCTGGGCCGAAGGGCGCTGTCTCTCCTACGGCCAGGGCCTGGCCTATCACCTGCTCATCGACCTGCTGCGCTCGGTCATCGGCGTGCCGGCCGCCGCCGGCGAGCCCGAGACCCGGGCCGCCCTGCAGACCCTGACCGACGACCTGTTCGGCGACTCCGCGCTGGATGTCTACCCCTATCTGGCCCATCTGCTGTCGCTGCCGCTGGATGGCGCCGCCCTGGAGCGCGTGCGGCTGCTCGATCCCCAGGCTTTGCAGGCGCAGTACCTGGCGGCGCTCCGCCAATTGCTGCGCACGCTCGCCGGGCGCCGCCCGCTGGGCTTGATCTTCGACGATATCCATTGGGCCGACCCGTCCTCGACGGACCTGCTGATCAAGCTGCTGCCGCTGACCGCCGAGGCGCCCTTGCTCTTCTGCTTCGTGACCCGGCCGGACCACGATGCGCCGGGCTGGAAGCTGGTGACCGCGGCGCGCGAGCTCACCGGCGCCAGCCTGACCGAGCTGACCCTCAATCCCTTGTCCGACGCCGATAGTCGCCAGTTGGTCTCGAACCTGCTGGAGATCGAAGCGCTGCCCGAAGGCATTCGCACCACCATCCTGAAGCGGGCGGAGGGCAACCCCTTCTTTGTCGAAGAAGTGATCCGTATGCTGATCGACCGCGGGGCGATCCTCAAGAAAGACGATCACTGGGCGGCCGGCAAAGAGATCGAAACGGTCGAGATCCCCGATAACCTGCAAGGGTTGCTGTTGGCCCGTATCGACCGCCTGCCGGAAGATGTCAAGCGCACCCTGCGGGTGGCCTCGGTGATCGGCCGGCAGTTCTCCGTCAAGGTGTTGGAGCAAGTGCTGGCCCGGGATAGCGACCTGGCCTAACCGGGCCGCCGGGGCGCCGCCCCCCTGTGGAGTCGCCGATGCCGGAGCTCGCCCAGCGCCTGATCGACCTGGAGACGGCCGGCCTGCTCCGACCGGCTGCCCGCCTCCCCGATCTCGAATACGTCTTCCAGCACGCCCTGGTGCAGGATGCGGCCTACTGGTCCCTGCTCAAAGCCGAGCGCCGGGCCATCCATCGGCGGATCGGCGAGGCGCTGGAGCACGCCGATCCCGCGCGGCGGGCGCAGCTGGCGCTGCCGCTGGCGCACCATTTCCAGGCCGCGGGCGACCCGCGGGCCCTGCATTATTTGACCCTGGCCGGGGACCAGGCCCTGGCGGCGTATGCCAACCAAGAAGCCGAGCGGCATTACCGGGCCGCCCTGGACCTGGCCCCGGCCGCGGCCCAACGCGCCGGATTGCTCGCCGCGCTGGGCGAGACCCTGGCCCGCCAGAGCCAATATAGCGCGGCGATCGCCACCTGGCGCGCCGCCCTGGACGGGTACCGGCAGCTCGGCGACCTGGATGGGCTGGCCGGGATCTACGCCCGGATGACCCGCGCGGCCGGCGATGGCGGCGACCCGGTGCAGGCCCTGGCGATCAGCCGAGAGGGCCTGGCCGCGCTGCCGCCGGGGCGTGACACGGCGGCCATGGCCGCGCTGTTCCATGCGGCGGCCACCACCTGTTTCCATAATGGGCTTCCCGCCGAGGCCCGGCGCTGGGCCACTGCCGCGCTGGCCCTGGCCCATGAGCTGGGCGAGCCCGGCATCGAGGCCGAAGCCCTGACCACACTGGCCCTGCTGTCCGGCGATCCGCCGGCCCTCCGGCTGGCTAGCCTGGCCCGCGCCCTCGCGCTGGCCGAGGCGGCGGGCCTGCTGGCGATCGCCTCGCGTGTCCACAATAACATGGCCGTCGTCATGGAAGACCTGGTGGGCGATCTGCGGGGCGCGCGCGACCATTATCTGCAGGCCCGCGCCATCGCGCGCCGTCGCGGGGTGGCCGCCCATGAGCTGCTCTATTTAAGCAATGCCGCCGGCACGTCGCTCTGGCTGGGTGACCTGGCCGCGGGGGCCGCTTTCCTGGCGGCGATGCGCCAGTTATTGGCGACCACCGGCCCGTTGGCGGCGGCCGCGGCCAGCATCGCGCTGCGCGAGGCGGCCTTGCTCCGCTACCAGGGCGACCTGCCGGCCGCGCGGCAGGGCCTGGAAGCCTGCCGCGCGGCCGCCCAGGCCCGGGGCGATCTCCAGGAGTTGAGCGGGGCCGACAATTACCTGGGCGATCTACTGCTCGAATGGGGGGACGCGGATGCGGCGGCGGTCGTCCTGGCCGAGGCCATCGCGATCGGCGACCGCGGCCTGGGCTGGGGCAGCGTGCTCCCTGGCTGCCTGTTGAGCGGCCTCTATGCCCGGCAGGGCCGGCTCGACGACGCCCGGCGGCTGCTGGCCGAGGCGCAGCAGGCCGCGGGGCCGAACCCCGGCTTTTATGAACAGGAAGCCCTTGCCCTGGCCACCGGCCGAGTCGCCTGGGCGGCCGGCGATCTCTCGGCCAGCCTGGCCGGCTTCGCGGCCGCCGCCGCTGTGGAGAGCCGGCTGGGCTTGCGCTGGTACTATGCGCGCACCCTGGAGGAGTGGGCCGCCGTCTACCTCGCCCGCGACACGCCCGGCGACAGGATGCAGGCCCGTTCCCTATGGCAGGAAGCTCAGATGATTTTTGAAAACCTCGACATCGTCTACTATGCCGCCCGCGCCCGGGGCCAGGTCGAATCGCTCGCCGGCCCCCTCCCGGGTCGGGATGATCGGGGGGAACAGGAGACGCCATGACGACGGCCCCACAGTTGCGGCACCTGGAGGCGCGCGGGCTGATCCGCCCGCTGGCGGAGGCGCCCGACCTGGCGTACCTGTTCCGGCACGCTCTGGTGCAGGATGCTGCCTACAGTTCGCTGTTGCGCGCCGACCGCCGGCGGCTGCATGGGATCGTGGCCACGACCCTGGAGCCCCTCTATGAGGAGTACCCCGATGCGCTGGCGCCGCTGCTGGCCACCCATTTCGACGAAGCCGGGGCTGACGACCAGGCCCGGCATTATCATACACTGGCCGGCGATAGTGCGGCCCGGAAGTACGCGACTGGCGAAGCCCTGGCGCATTACAGCCGCGCCCTGGCGCTGGCCCGGCGCGCCGCATTGCCGGGCCGGCAGCTGCAGGATCTGTATATGGCCCGGGGCCGGGTGCTGGAGCTGGTGGGTCGCTTTGGCGAAGCCCTGGCCGGGTATACGGAGCTGGCCGAGCTGGCGCGGGTCCAGGACGACCGCCCGCTGGTGCTGGCCGCCTTGATGGCCCAGGCCACGGTACGCTCGATCGCCACCGCCGAACACAGTCTCGCGGGCACGCTTACCCTCTGTAATGCGGCCCTGGCCCTGGCCCGGGAACTGGGCGATCAACCCGCCGAGGCCAAAATTCTCTGGCAGTTGCTGGTGCTTTACGGCGCACCCGGATCGGGCCACCTGCAGGAGGCGCAGGTGTATGGCGAGCAGTCGCTGGCTCTGGCGCGGGCGCTGGGCTTGCGCGAGCAACTCGCCTATTCCCTCGGCGACCTGGCCGGCTATTGCTATTTGCAGATCGGCGACTACACGCGGGCACAGGCGGCGCTGGACGAGGCGTGTGTGCTCTGGCGGGAGCTGGACAACCGGCCGATGCTGGCGAACACGCTGACCAATTGCGGAGTCTGCACTTACTACAGCGGCCAGTATACCCGGGCCCTGGCGATCAGCGAAGAGGCCATCCAGCTCAGCGAATCGATCGGTAACCTGTGGGGCCAGGCCTTCGGCCGTTGGCCGATCAGCATGATCTATTTGGATCGGGGCGAGCCGGGACAGGCCGCGCAGGCCCTGGAAGAGACGATTCGGCTCGGCGAGCAGGTCGGATTCCTGGGCGCGGCCGTGATTGCCCGGGCCCTGCTGGCCAAAGTGCTGGCTTTTCTGGGTGCCACCGACCGCGCGCTGGCCGAAACCCGCCAGGCCTGGGCGCTCGCGGAGGCGCAGTTCACGACCTGGCGCGGGATGGTGCTGGTGACGTTTGCCTATGTCCATGCCTTCGCCGGCCACTGGGACGAGGCCGCCACGTTTGTCGACGCGGCACACACTGCGCTCCCCGAGCAGGACCGCCTGTCCGGGCCTATTTTGGCCCTGGCCGAAGCTGAGCTGGCCCTGGCCCGCCAGGATTCCGGGCGGGTCGCGGCGGCTGCCGACGCCTTGGATCAACTGGCGCTACCAATCTATCTCCCGGATACGCTCTATTACCGGGGTCAGGTGGCGCGGGCCGCCGGCCAGATCGATGTCGCGCGGGCCCTATGGGAGGCCGGGCGGGAGCATGCGGTGCAACTCGGTATCCGGCGCAGTTTGTGGCCGCTGTTGGCCGCCCTCGCCGACCTCGAAGCCGCGCAGGGCCACGTGACCGTCGCGACGACGCTCCAGCAGGAGGCCGCCACCGTCATCACCTATATTGCCGACCACGCGGGCTCAGCCGCATTACGGGCCAGCTTTCTGGACCGCCCCGCCGTGCGCCGGGTGCTGACGACTCGGCGCGCTACCGGGGATTTGTGTTAAGATAGGCTATGACCACGATTAGACAGCAATTGACCCAGCTGGAGACATTCGGCTTGCTGCGCTTGGCGCAGCCGCCACCGGAGCTGGAGTACCTCTTCCGCCATCCGCTGATCCAGGATGCGGCCTACAGCACGGTGCTCCGCGGCGACCGTAAGCGCATCCACCTGGCGGCCGGGGAGGCGCTGGAAGGCCAGTACCCGGAGCGGCTGGACGACCTGGCGCCCCTGCTGGCCCAGCATTTCCTGGAAGCCGGCGACCATCGCGCGCTGCCCTATTTCCGGCGCGCCGGGGACCACGCTCTAGCCGCCTACGCGAATCAGGAGGCCTTGCAGCACTACCAGGCCGCCCTGGCCCTGGAGACCGACCCCCGCGGGCGCGCCGGGTTGCTCGCCGGTATGGGCGAGGCCTGGGCCCGGCAGGGCCACTTTGCGGAGGCGATCCGCGTCTGGCAGGAGGCCATTCCCCTCTTTGCCGGCGACCCGGATCGCGTTGCCGGGCTCTACAGCCGCGCGGCCTGGGCGGCCTGGCACGCCGATGACCGGCCGCGGAGCCTGGCGCTGGGCCGCGAAGGCCTGGCGACGGTCGGTACGGCATCCTCCTCGCCGGGCCTGGCCGCCTTGCTCCATGAGACGGCGCGCGCCTGCTATTTCAATGGCGCGCCCGGCGAGGCGCGCACCCTCGGTCGGCAGGCGCTGGCGATGGCCGAAGCGCTGGGCGCGCTCGACGTGCAGGCCGAAGCCCTGGTCACCCTCAGCCTCCTGCCCGACCTCTCGGCCGCCGAGAAGTTGGCCACGCTGACCCGGGCGGCGGCGATGGCGGAGGCCGCCGGCCTGTTTATCGTCGCGGCGCGCGCCCACAATAATATGGGCTCCGGCCTGCTGGCGGAGGGCCAGTTGCAGATCGCCCGGGATCATTACCTGCAGGCCGCCACGCTCGTCCGCCGCGCCGGGACCCCCTACTGGGAGTTCTGGCTGCTCAACGGACTGGTCAGCGTCTCGCTCCTCTTAGGCGACCTGGCGGCCGCTGGGCCCCTGCTGCCGCGCTTAGGGACGCTGTTGCAGGAATCGGGCGCCCCCGAGCATGGCGTCTTTCTCCTGCGCCTGACGGAAGCCGCAGTCTGTATCTACCGGGGCCAGGATACGGCAGCGCTGGCCATCTTGCGGCCCTGCCAGCTGGAAGCCCGGCAACGGGGCAATCTGCAAGAGCTGTTAGATACAAATCTCACCCTGGCTCGGGTGTTGATCGCCCAGGGCGGCTGGGACGAAGCGGCCGCCGCTTTGGAAGAGGCCCTGGCCATCGGCGACCGGGGCCTGGGCGGCGCGATCGAATCGCGCAGCCTGCTGGCGGCCGTCTATGCGCGCCAGGGCCGGCCGGAGGACGCCCAGGCGTTGTTGGACGCGGCCCATGCCCGCGCCGGCCCGCCGCCAAGCCCGGTCGACGCCCGCTGGCTGGCCCTGGGCACCGCCCGCGTGGCCCTGGCGACCGGGCGGCTGTCGGAAGCGTTGGCCGCTTTTGCCGTGGTCGCCGCGACGGAGGGCCAGCTAGGGATGCGCCGGGAACAGGCCAGCACCCTACGGGAATGGGCGCAGGCCCACCTCGCTGCGGGAACTGCGGAAGGCCGGGCCCGGGCCGGGGCCCTGTTGCGCG
>DATGEF010000155.1:0-10823 GCA_035310405.1 Chloroflexia bacterium
GCTGACGGTGACGCATTGCGCCGCCCCACTGGTGTTGGTATAGGTATACTTTTTGTAGTGGCGGGCGATAGTATCGGCTGCGCCGGGGCAGGTCTTCACATTCGCACAGGTGCTGATCCCGGTTCCCCGCGTGAGCCGGCCGGTCTCCAGCGCATCGGTGTTGGTGATGGCGCCCGTGAAGACCTGGCTGCCGGCGCAGGGCGTGGCGGACGGCAGGGGGGAGGGCGTGGCCGTATAGGTTGGCGTCGCGGTGGCCCGGGTGCCGGTGGCAGTCGGCGTGGGCGGGGGGGCGGTGCAGCCCGGGAACTTGAAAGAGCCGATGCGCGTGCGCCAGTTCCGCTCGCCGGTCGTGGCGTAGTATTCGGTCGTGTACCAGAAGGTGCAGTCGTCGGTCGGGTCGACCGTCAGGTCGGAGTAGTCGCCCCAGCGATTGGCGGTCCCCGTTTGGGAGCCACTGCCGGCCATGAGCGTCGCCTCGCCCTGCGGCAGGGTCCCCAGCGGGTCGCTCGCCAGGCGGCCGGTATAGCGGATGGACGGGTAGATCGTCGCACTGGACGCACTGTAGCCGACGGCGATATCGCCGGCGTGGTCCATGGCGATACTGCCCATCCAGCGACTGGTCGTGTCCGGGGCATACGTGCCCTGTTGGTAGAGGCTGGGCGTGCCGGTGGGGTTGCGGACTTCGTACCAGCGCACGCCGGCCTGCCCGCCGCCCACGTTGACGGAGTGGTTGAGCACCACCGTGTCATAGCCGCCGAAGTTGCGATAGGCCAGGCGGAACATCAGTCGGTCGCCCAGGCCGTCGAGGCCGACCGCGGTGCTCGGCTGCGGCACGCAGCTCGCGGTGCGTGGGCACAGCTGGTTGAAATTAGCGGTCGCCAGGGTCGTCGGGCCGGTGAACGTCGAATTGGCCGGGGTGACCCAGTCGACGTGGAATTTCCAAAAATTGAGGGTATTATTGCCAAAGTTGGCGAAGGGCTCCGGCGCGCCGGCCGCGGGCAGACTGGCGCCGTCGAGGTCCGCGGGCAGGAGGGTGCCCTGCTGGTTGCCGAGGGTAAAATATTGGAAGCTGGCCGGCGCGCCGGCGAGCATGCGTGCCCGGTCGAAGGCGACGGCCCAGGGGCCCACAAAGGGGTTGCCGTTGAACATATTAAACGAGGCGTAATAGGCGTCCGGCCAGACGCCGAGCTTGGGATAGTCGTCGAAGAGCGTCTGGCTGATCAGGAAATCATAGCGATAGTAACTGCCGGTCGGATCGCCACTGGTGGAGACGGCGATGCATTGGTGGTAGCCGGCCGTCCCGCCGGGCACCCCGAACTGGCTGATATTCCAGCGGTCGGCGATCGGGTCGTAGACGACTACCGGGTCGCCGTCGTTGTCGGCCTCACAGACGCCGCCGAAGCCCTGCCAGAGGGTGTTGGTGTTGGCCGGGCCATAGCGGGTGGCGCCGGTCTTATTGAAGATCTGGAAGCCCACATTCACGATCTGGACGTAATCATTGGGCCCCACGTCGCCGTTCGTATCGGGCGGGTAGTAGCCCCAGTAGTTATAAAGGCCGTCGAAGTTCTGGATCGGGCCGGGCATGGTGGGCGGCCCCAAGGCGTGGAACAGGCGCTGCACGACCGGGTCCGGCGCCGCCGGGCCCGGCAGGATCAGGCGCGGCAGCCCATCGCGATCGACGAGGGGCCGGTTGGTGGGGCCGGGGGCGATGAGGGGCAGGCTGCGCAGGGGCGCCGATTGGTCATGATGGAGATCATGGCCCACGACCGCGCCATCCGGCCGGCTCAGCACAAGATCCGGCCCGGCGCCGCCGGCGGCGGCCAGCGGGGGTTGCGTGTGCAGGCCGTTGGCGGCCAGGAGCATCAGTAGCAGGGCGGCGCCGACGGCCACCCCTTGCCGGCCCGGGCGGCGGAAGAAATGCGAAAGCTGGTGCATGGCTTTCCTTTCGTAGCGGGTGCCTCCTGCTGGGTCGCGCCTCCCCAGCGGGGCAGCGAGAGGTCGGGTGCGAACGGCGGGCGGTCGATCACGGACGACTCGCCTCCAGTATACAAGATGATTTTGGGGCGGGCAACGCCACTCCGCCACGCCTCCGCCTCATGACTGATTGACACTCCACCGGCTCTTATGGTATGCTTAGTGGACCAAGTGAATATGAGACCAGCCATGGCTATGACGGAAACGAGTAGGCTGCGGACCGGCGCCACAGAGAGTTCCCTGGAGGGTGCGAAGGGGACACGCGACCGCGACCGAAAATCCTTCCTGAGCCGCCACCCGAACCCCGCACCGCGCGTTGCGGTGGGCCAGTAGACGTGGCCGGAGCGCCCTCCGTTACCCAGGCGGGAGTGTGCGATCGCACTCCAGTAAGCGGCCCCGGCACGCCGGGGCAACGAAGGTGGTATCGCGGGCTCGTGGGCTCGTCCTTCCCGGTCGGGAGGGGCGGGCTTTTTTAGTAGGCAGTAGGCAGTAGGCAGTAAGACGGAATAACTGACGGCTGCCTACTGCCTACCGCCTACTGCCTACTGGAGTCGACATGCAGCTGACGAACGTGCGCACCGTGGTGGGGCGGCTGGTGGCCGGGGATGGCGCCCGCGGCGCCCAGGTGCGCGAGCTGACTCCGGCCGGCGTCGAAGCGGGCCTGGCGCTGGACCTCTGGGAGATCGCGCCCGGCGGCGGCGGGCCGGATCATCACCACCCGGAAGAGCACCAATGCTACGTGCTGGCCGGGGCGGGCGAATACCGCGGGCCCGCGGGTGCCCCGGTCGCGCCCTTGCGCGAAGGCGCAGCGTTTTATGTACCGGCCGGCGAGCGCCACCAGGTCGTGAATACGGGCGCGACCCCCCTGCGTGTGCTGGTGGCCACGCCCCTGGCCGCCGAGCGGCCGGCCGGCGCCGCCGCCCCCCCGGCTCCGCCGGCGGCCCTGGCGCCGTTGCAGGTGGTGTTCGACGGCGGCAGCAAGGGCAACCCCGGCGCCGGCTATGGCTCGTTCGTGATTATGGCCCCGGGGCGCCAGCCCAACCTGGTGCAGAAAGAGTACCCGGGCCGGATGACGAATAATGAGGCCGAGTACCAGACGTTGCTCGAAGCCTTGCAGTATATCCTGGCCACGCTGGAGGCGAGCGGGCGCGACCCGAAAGGGTATGCGCTCGACCTGCGGGGCGACAGCGAGCTGCTGATCAAGCAGATGAAAGGCGAGTACCAGACCAAGAACGCGACGCTGCGGGCGCGGGGCGAGGCCGCCCACCGCCTGCTGCGGCGCTTCGGCCAATGGCACCTGACCTGGCACCCCCGGGAGGAGAGTGTCGCCCTCCTCGGGCATTAGGCCGCCGGTCGGGGGAGAGAGACCATGGACGACGACGCCCGCTTTATGATCGACGACGAAGACGACGCGGATGCGCCCGAGTTGCCGCCGGAGCCGTGCCCGCGCTGCGGCCGCGCGCATGTGGCCCTCTTCTTCGGCCAGCGCTACCGCACCTTCGCGATGCACGGCAACTTTTTTAATCAATCGCTGGCCCGCGTCAGCATGCGCACCTGTATGGATTGTGGCTATATTGAGCTCTACCGCGAAGAGGTGCTGAAGCAGCACGACTAAGGAGACTTGAGATGTTCCAACCCGTAGCGCCCAAGTGGGATGCGCCGGCCCTGGAGCGCCGGGTGCTCACCTGGTGGCGGGAGCAGCGCACGTTTGCGAAATTGGTGGCCCAAAACGCGCAGGGGCCGCGCTGGTCGTTCTTCGACGGACCGATCACGGCCAATAACCCCATGGGCGTGCATCATGCCTGGGGGCGCATGTATAAGGACCTGTACCAGCGCTATTATGCGATGCAGGGCTACCAGCAGCGCTACCAGAACGGGTTCGACTGCCAGGGACTGTGGGTCGAGGTCGAGGTCGAGAAAGCCCTCGGCTTCAACTCCAAGCGCGATATCGAAGCCTATGGCCTGGATAACTTCGCCCGCGCCTGCAAAGAGCGCGTGCTGACGTATGCCGGCCTGATCGCCGAGCAGTCCGAGCGCCTGGGGCAGTGGATGCATTGGGATAACTCGTACTATACCTATACCGATACGAATATCCTTTATATCTGGCATTTTCTCAAGAAGTGCCGCGAGCAGGGTTGGCTCTACCGCGGCACCCGGTCGATGCCCTGGTGTACGCGCTGTGGGACCTCGCTCTCGCAGCACGAGATGCTCGACTCCTATGAGGACCGGACGCACCGCGCCGTCTTTATCCGCCAGCCGCTGACCAGCCCCGGTCACGAGGGCGAATGGCTGCTGCTCTGGACGACGACGCCCTGGACGCTGGCGGCCAATGTCGCGGCCGCGGTGCATCCCGACCTGGACTATGCCCGCGTGCGGCAGGGGGAGCATGTCTACTACCTGTCGCGGGGCACGCTCGGCCGGCTGGTTGGGCCTTATGAGCTGCTGGGCACGGTCAAGGGCCGCGATCTCGTCGGGTTGACCTTTGCCGGGCCGTTCGCCGAGCTGGCCGCGCAGCAGGCCGTGGTCCACCGGGTGATCCCCTGGGACGCCGTCGGCGAGGAAGAGGGCGTGGGTCTCGTCCATATCGCGCCCGGCTGCGGCGCCGAGGACTTCGAGCTGAGCAAGGTCCACGATCTGCCCGTGCTGGTGCCGATCAACGAGATGGGCGACTATGTGCCAGGCTATGAGCCGCTGACGGGCCATAACGCCCTGGAGGTGGCCGACACGATCTTCGCCAGCCTGCGCGCCAAGGGCTACCTCTACCATGTCGAGGACTACACGCACCGCTACCCGGTCTGCTGGCGCTGCCATACCGACCTGGTCTTCCGCGTCGTCGAGGAATGGTTTATCGCGGCCGACGCGATCCGCCCGCGCATGAAGGCGGCCGCGGCTACGGTCACCTGGTATCCCGAGGAGTCCGGCAAGCGGATGCAGGACTGGCTGAACAATATGCGCGATTGGTGTATCTCGCGCAAGCGGTTCTGGGGCCTGCCCCTGCCGTTCTATGTCTGCGCCGCCTGTGGCGAGATGACCCAGCCCGGCTCGCTGGCCGAGCTGCGCGCGCTGGCCACCCATCCGGAGGTGGTCGACACCCTGCCGGAGCTGCACCGGCCCTGGATCGACGCCGTGCAGGTGCGCTGCCCGCAATGCGGCGCGACCGTCGACCGCGTGACCGAGGTGGGCGACTGCTGGCTGGACGCCGGGATCGTCGGCTTCAGCACGCTTGGCTACCTGGGCGACGGGCCGGGGCACGCCTACTGGCAGGACTGGTTCCCGGCCGACTGGGTCAGCGAAATGCGCGAGCAGATCCGGCTCTGGTTCTACGCCATGCTCTTCATGTCGGTGACGCTCGAAGATACCGCGCCGTACCGGCAGGTGCTGGTCTACGAAAAGGTGCATGACGAGCACGACCGGCCGATGCATAAAAGCCACGGCAACTCGATCGAGTTCAACGCGGCCGCCGAGAAGATGGGCGCCGACGTCATGCGCTGGATCTATGCCGCGCAGAACGTCAAGGTCAACCTGCGCTTTGGCTTCGGCGCCGCCGACGAGGTGGTCCGCCGCCTGCTGACGCTCTGGAACACCTATAGCTTCTTCGTCACCTACGCCAACCTGGACGGCTTTGACCCGACGACGACGCCGCCCGTGACCGCCGCCGAGCGCAGCGAGCTGGACCGCTGGGTGCTCTCGCGCCTGCACGCGCTGGTGCGCGACGCGAATCAGGACCTGCGCCAGTTCGACAGCGCGTCGGTCACCCGCGATGTGGAAGCCTTCGTCGGCGACCTCTCCAACTGGTATGTGCGCCGTAGCCGGCGGCGCTTCTGGAAGAGCGAGAACGATGGCGACAAGCGGAGCGCCTACTGGACGCTCTACGAGGTGCTGACCACGCTGACGCGGCTGATCGCGCCATTCATGCCCTTCCTGGCCGAGGAGCTCTACCAGAACCTGGTGGCCCGGGTCGACCCGGCCCAGCCGGAGAGTGTCCACCTGACGTCCTACCCGGTGGCCGACGATAGTCTGATCGACGCGGCGCTGATGGCCGATGTGGCCCTGATCGAGGATGTGGTCGAGATGGGCCGCGCGGCGCGGGCGCGGGCCAAGCTGCGGGTGCGCCAGCCGCTGCGCGAGATCATGGTCCATGTGCGCAACGACGACGAGGCCGCGGCGCTGCGCACCCACGCCGACCAGGTACTGGAGGAGCTGAACGTCAAGCGGCTGACCCTGGTCGAGGACCCGGCCGAGCTGGTCGGCTACGTGATCAAGCCGAATCTGCCCGTGCTGGGGCCCAAGCTGGGCAAGCGCCTGACCGCCGTGCGCGCCGCCCTCGCCGCGCTCGACCCAGCCGCGGTCGCGGCGCGGGTCGCCGCCGGGGCGACGATCGCCCTGCCGGGCACCGGCGACGATGAGCCGGTGGTGCTGGCCCCCGACGAGGTGCTGGTCGAGACCCGGCAGAAGGAAGGGTTTGTCGTGGAGCAGGACAAGGGCCTCGTCGTGGCCCTCGACACCATGCTGACCGACGACCTGCGCCAGGAGGGCCTGGCCCGCGACCTGGTGCGCCTGGTCAACGAGTTGCGCAAGGCGGCCGGCTGCGAGATCAGCGACCGCATCACGACGACCTACCAGTTCGTGGACGAGGGCGATCTGACCGGGATGGCCCGCACGCGGGCAGCAACCGCCCGCTTCGGGGACTACATCCGGCAGGAGACGCTCAGCACCCACCTCGCGGAGGCGGCGCCCTCGGCCGAGGCCTTCAGCCAGGAGGTAACCCTGGACGGTGTGCGGCTGCGGCTCTCGGTCTGCCGAATTAACTAGTCACCCCCGGGAGAGCCACTGCCGTGAACATCGTCAATGTGGGCTATCGCTCGACCAATTATTACGTGCTGGCCGAGAGTGCCCCCCGCCTGCTGGTCGACGCCGGCTGGCCGGGCACCCTCGGCGCCCTGCAGCATGCCTGCCGGCGGATGGGCATCACCCTGGACGCCATCCCCTACCAGCTCGTGACACATTATCACCCGGACCATGCCGGGCTGGTCCAGGAGCTCCAAACCCTGGGCGTCCAGCTCCTCGTCCTGGACACCCAGCTGGCCGGGATCCCCCTGCTGCGCACCTACGTCAAACCCCGCGATCACTACCAGGATGTGGTGCTCGGGGATCATACGCTGCTCAGCGCCGGCACGAGCCGGGCGTTTCTCGCGCAGATCGGGATTCCCGGCGCGATCCTCAGCACGCCGGGGCACTCGGCGGATAGCGTGACGCTCCTGCTGGATGACGGGTCCGCCTTTACCGGGGATCTGACGCCGCCCGCGGCCGTCCCCGCGGACCCGGCGGACGCCGCCTACCAGAGCTGGGAGCGGCTGCGGGCCGCTGGCGCCCGGACCATTTACCCCGGGCATGGGCCGGCCTGGTCCCTGGGGTCTGCCCCATGACGGCGCCCCTGAGGTTTCCGGCGGACTTTCTGGTGGCGCCCCTGGTGTAGCGGCGCCCGCCTAGCGCGGCGAGGGGAGATCGTCACCCAGAGAATCGCGCTGAAGTGTAATATATTATCAGGATAGACAAGATTTGTCATTCTGAGCGCAGCGAAGAATCCGCTGGGGTGTGAAACCTCCGCCCCAAAGGCGTTCTATCTTGAGGGCGCCGGGCCGCGGGGTCAGGGCGGCAGGGTGGCGGCGGGCGACCGATCCGTTCACTAGCTAATGGGTGGAAAGCCGAATCGGGGGGCGGGCGCGTAATAAGGGCAGCGGCGGGGGAACGTACAGGGAACATGCGGGGAATGTGCCATGACCGGCCAGTGCCCAACTTGCCAGGCCCTGAACCAGCAGGGCGCCGGCTTTTGCCTCCAATGCGGCGAGCCGCTGGACGGCGATCTGCTGGTGGGCGCGCCCGTGGCCGAGCTGGGCCGCTCGCGATCCTGGGCCGGGCGGGTCTGGCGCGAGCCCTGGTGGGGGGTCGTCGGCCTGCTGGTTCTGCTCGCCGGGCTGGCCGTCTTCAGCGGCTGGTGGGGGGCCTATGATCGCCAGGTGCAGGCGTATCAGCGGGGCCTGGCCGATCTGGCGGACCAACGCTGGGAAAATGCCCTGACCAACTTCCACATCGCCGGCGATTACGCGGACGCGCCCCTTCATTATCAGGAAGCCCGCTCGCGCTGGGACGCGGTCCAGGCGCAGGCCGGGGCCGCCGATCAGGCAGAGACCGCCGGCGCCTGGTGGGATGCGGCGGTCGCCTGGCACGCGCTGGCCGCGCTCGACCCAGCCTACCCCGACCTCGCCGCCCGCCAGGCGCGGGCGGAGCAGCACGCCGGGGTCCTTGTCTACCGGGTGCCGCACGGCCCCCAGGCCGGCATCTGGTGGGCCCAGGCCGATGGCAGCCGGCCGCAGCGCTTCCCGGCCGCGGGGGATTTCTCCCTGCACGGCATCTCGCCCGATGGCCGCTGGGCCGTCTACACCGTCTACCAGTTTTACCCCTGGCCGCCGGGCCGGCACACCCTTTATGTGCTCGACCTCCAGAGCGGTGCCGTCACCCGCCGCCCCATCCCGCCGGTCGCCGACCCGGATGCCAACGCGGTGCGCTTCCGCGCCGATGGCCAGGGCTTCTGGTGGGTGGTCGGCAGCCACTGGAGCTACTTTGACCTGGCGACCCAGCAGCTGACGCCGCTCGCGCTGCCGGTGCTGGCGGCGGACACGCGCTTCGGCCGGCTGCTGTTGGGGGACCCAGTCGTGCCGGCCTCGGACGCCCCGAGCGGCACCCAGCTGGTGCTCGCGGATGCTACCGGCCGGCCGCTCCGCCATTTGGCCGCCGAGCTGGGCCCCGTGGACCGTGCCCAATTCAGCCCGGATGGCCGCCTGCTCAGCTACCAGGTGCGCACCCACCCCGCAGGCACCACGGTCGACACCCTCATGCTGGTGGACGTCGCGCCGCCGGGGGCGCCGGGCGGCGCGGCCCCGCGCGACCACTACACGACCGTCGGGATGTATGTGGGCGCCGCCGGCCCGACCGCGCCGGTCGCCTTCACGAGTGTGTTCTTGCCGCTGGGCCCGGATGGGGCCGCCGTGGAGGTCGTGGCTGCCCCGAGCGGGCCGCCGTTCGTGGTCGACAGCCAGCATCCCACCGCCCTGTTTCCGGGGGCCGCGCTGCACCTGGGCGCGGGACTCCAGGTGCAGCGCCTGCGGCTGACCGGCGACGGCACGTACCTGGCGCTGCACCTGGCGACCCCGCAGGGCACGCCCGTCGATTGGCTGGGTTTTAACGCCGGCGGGCGGTATCTGCTCTACCTGACGCCCGCGCCGCGCGGGGGGGTGGCGCTCTATGCTGCCCCGCCCGACAGCACGCTCAACGCCGCGACCGGCCTGCCGTGGGCGGGGGTGCCGCTGCTGAGCCGATCCCCCGACCTGAACGCCTGGACCCATAACACAGCCCTGAGCCATGACGGCAGCCGCGTGCTGGCGATCCTGGACTCCGGGGAGGCGTTAGGTAAGGGCTGGCCCGGCAAGGACGGGCCCGGTCTTTATGCCTTCCGCCTGGACGGCCGGAACTCCACCCTGGTCGTCCCCGACGCCACCGAGTTCTGGACCCCGGACGGCTGGCTGGTCGCGCCCTGACGCGGCCCTAGTGGCGGATCACGCCAGCTATGGGGGAATGAGGAGTGAGCACCCCCAGGTGCGAACGGGTCGCGCCCCGCCGTTCGCACCTGGGGGTGCTCACTCCTCGGTATCGAACCCCAACCGGTCACCGGAACCTGCACTAGGCTACTTCAGGCTGTCGAGCCCCTTGTTGATGCTGGCCAGCTGGCGCTGCAGCGCGTCGGAGAGGTCGTTGAGCACCTGGCGCACGTAGTTGTCGGCGCCGACCTGGACGCGCTCGGCTTCTTCCTGCGCCTGGCGCCGGATCTCGTCCGCCTGCGTTTTGGCCTGCTTGAGCAGCCCCTCGCGCTCGATGAGCACTTCGGCTTGCTGGCGAGCCATGCGCAAAATGTCGTCCGCCTGCGCCTGGGCGTCGGAGAGGATCTGTTCTTTCTCGCGCAGCACGTGCTTGGCGTAGCGGATCTCTTCGGGCAGCACAGTGCGCATTTGATCGATCATGTCCACCAGCTCTTGCTCATCCATCATGAGCTTGTTGGTGATCGGCATGCGCCGCCCGGCGCGGACCATGGTTTCCAGCCGATCGATCAGGTATTGTAAATCCATACGCATGTCGCTAATGGCGGTCACCCCCATTTGCTCAGCCACCGTCCTGGCTAGACATCAGATCGATCGCTGGCGCCCACCCCCGGCGGCCCGCCGGGCCCGTAGACACGGGCCAGCGCGGCGGCCACATGGGGCGGCACCAGGTCACGCAAGGATGTGTTCCCATGATGGGCCAGCTCGCGGACCACGCTGGCGCTCAGGAAAGAGTGCTCCTGGGCCGTCATCAGGCAGACGGTCTCGATATCGGGCGCGAGTTTGTCGTTGATCAGGGCCAGCTGGAGCTCCCACTCGAAATCGGTCAGCACGCGCAAGCCGCGCACAATCGCCACCGCGCCCACCCGCCGGGCATACTCGGTGGTCAGCCCGGTGAAGCTGTCGACCGCGATCACGGCGTGGTCGACCCCGAGGACGGCCTCCCGGATCAGTGCTTTGCGCTCCTCGACGGTGAAGATCGGCCGCTTCTGCGAGTTCACGGCGACGGCGACGATCACTTTATCGAAGAGGTGCGCGGCCCGGCGGGCAATGTCGAGGTGCCCGTTGGTGATCGGATCGAACGTGCCGGGATAAATGGCGATACGCACCGCTAACTCCTAATCCCATTCCGAGCCCCATTCCGAATCCCATTCCGAGCCCCTAACCCCCAACCCCCAACCCCTATTCCCCAACCCC
>DATGEF010000156.1:0-18928 GCA_035310405.1 Chloroflexia bacterium
AAGCCGCGCGCCTGATCCGCGCGGAGGTGCCCGCGCCGCGCCAGCCGCGGATCATCGCCATGACGGCCAATGCCATGCAGGGCGATCGGGACGAGTGCCTCGCCGCCGGCATGGACGATTACATCAGCAAGCCGGTGCAGATCAAGGAGCTCCAGGCGGCCCTGGAGCGCTGGGGCCGGCCGGCCAGTCCCGCCGCCCCCGCCGCCGCTCCAGAGTCCTCCCCGGGGGCCGCGCCCGCCGGGCTGCCCCCGGCGATCGACCACGCAGTCCTGGCGAGCATCCGGGCGGACCTGCAAATGGAGGGCGAGCCGGATGTTGTGCAAGAGCTGATTGCCCTTTTTGTCGAGAGCTCGCCGCCGCTGCTGGCGGCGCTGCGGACCACCCTGGCGCAGGGCGATGGGCCCGGCTTGAGCCGGGCCGCCCACACTCTCAAGGGCAGCAGCAGCAACCTGGGCGCGCGGCGGCTCACGGAGCTCTGTGCCGCCCTGGAGAAACAGGGCCGCAGCGGCAGCCTGGCTGGGGCCGCCCTCCAGGTGGCCGATCTCGAACAGGAATATGCGCGCGTCTGCGCCGCCCTGGCCCTGGAAAGCGGGGCCCAGCCGGTCAGCGCGGCCGGCGGGTAAAGGCCGGGCTTGACGGCGCCGGGGTCCTGTGTTATTTTACGGGGGCCGACACCACGCTGACCGGCTGGGCCCCCCGGCACCGGATGGCCCTCGCGGGGCCGAGATCGATCGCACCTGCTCAAGGAGGAGCCTGTTACCACGATGATCAAGCTGATTGCCCTGTACAAGCGGCCGGAGGACGTCGACGCCTTCGAGCAACATTATAATGCGATCCATGTGCCGCTCATCCGCAAGGTGCCCCACCTGCGCAACCTGGTCGCGGGCAAAGTCTGGGGCGCGCCGCGCGGCGAGCCGGCCTATTACCGCATCGCCGAGATGTGGTTCGACGACCGGGCCGCCTTCGACCAGGCCATGGCCTCGGATGAGAACCGCGCCGCCGGCAAAGACCTGATGAGCTTCGCGCGCGAGATCGTCACCATGATCTTCGTCGACACCGAGGCGACCGGTGACCAGCCCGCGGGCGGCGCGGGCACGCCGGCCGGGGCGGCGTAGGCCCATGGCGCCCACCCCCTGGCAGGGCCAGCCCCCGGAATCGTTCGGCTTCCAGAACATCCTGTACCAGAAAGCCGGGGGCATCGCCCGCCTGACCATCAACCGGCCGGCCGTCCACAATGCACTGAACTGGGCGACCTTGCGTGAGATGCAGCAGGCCTTCGAGGACGCCTCCTGGGACGACGCGGTCGGCGTGCTGGTGCTCACCGGGGCGGGCGATCGGGCCTTCTGCACGGGCGCCGACCTCGACGAGCAGGAACAGTTTCTCCAGCGCCCGCACGATTACTGGAAGTGGATGGGCGCCTTTATCGAGGCGCATGACAAGCTGCGCAACCTGGGCAAGCCGACGATCGCCCGGCTGAACGGCATCACCGTGGGCGGGGGCAACGAGTTTAACATCGGCTGTGACCTGGCAGTCGCGGCCGACGACATCTTCATCCGCCAGGTGGGCCCAGCCCGGGGCAGTGTGCCGGCCGGGGGGGCAACCCAGTGGCTGCCGATCCTGGTCGGCGACCGCCGCGCCCGCGAGATCCTGATGCTCTGCGAGGAGATCCCGATCGCCAAGGCCCTGGAGTGGGGCCTCGTCAACCAGGTCGTGCCCCGCGCCGCGCTGGACACAGCGGTCGACGCCATGGCCGCCAAGCTGCTCGACCGGCTGCCGATCATCATGCGCTACACCAAGCACCAGCTCAACTTCTGGCGCGACCTGAGCTGGCACATGACCGTGCAGGACGCCCGCGATTGGCTGAGTGTGCATGCGAACTCGCCGGAAGTGGCCGAGGGCCTGGCCGCCTTCCATGCCCGCCCGCGCCGCCCGGTGGACGTGGCCGGCCTGCGCCAGGCCCTGATCACCGCGGGCAGCACCTCTCCCTGGATCTGCCCGCACTGCAGCACCCAGATGCCTCCCGAGTTCGCCTTCTGCGGCAAGTGCGGGACGAGTAGGCGGGACGAGTAGGCAGTAGGCAGTAGGCAGGACGAGAGTGAGTAGCAGGCAGTAGGCAGGACGAGTAGGCAGAGATTAACTGCAATAGCAATACGGCCGAGGAGTGAGCGATGCGCTACACGGTATATTTGGAAGTCCAGGATGATGGCACGACTATGGCCCATGTGCCCGCGTTGCCGGGCTGCGTCAGCACCGGGGTGACGCAAGAGATGGCCCTGGCCCGCACGCCCGATGCGATCACCGCCTACCTGGCCTGGCTGCGCAGCCATGGCGAGCTGAGCCAGGCCGAGGATGAGCCGATCGAGCTGGAGATCGGCGGCACCATCCAGGACCCGGATAGCCACCTGGGCGACGATGCCGGCCTGCTGCCGACCGACCGGGCGCCGTTGACCGAGATGGAGGCCGCCCAGCTGCTGCGCCTGATGTCGTACTCGCGCCGGGACCTGCTCGATTTGGTCAACGGCATCGGTCGCGAACTCCTGCACTGGACCCCCCAGAACCAGCCGGATGGCGACGGCTGGTGTATCGACGATATTCTGGAGCACCTCGCCCGCGCCGAGCGGGTCTACACCAGCCGCCTGAGCGGCAATGTGTTCGACCTGCTGGAAGATGCCCGGCGCGATGCCCTCGAGCGCATGGCGCGGATCACCGATGCCGAAAGGACCCAGATCACGCAGCACCAGGGCGAGTACTGGACGGCCCGCAAAGTCTTTCGGCGATTTCTGGAACACGAGCGTGAGCATTATGGGCATGTCACCCAGGTTCTGAAGAACTTTGAGGCCAACCAGGGCCTGGCAACAGGCGAGTGAGGCGCGGGCGCTAGGCCCGCGCCTTACGGAACAGGAGTACACCACAGTATGGCCGACGCACCGACGAGCTACCAGTTTATCCGCACCCGCCACGAAGCGGCCGTAGGCATTGTCCAGCTGTACCGCCCGGAGGTGCTGAACGCGCTCAGCGCGGCGGTGATCGACGAACTGGTCGCCGCGCTCCAGGCGTTTGACGCCGACGGGGCGATCCGCTGTATTGTGCTCACCGGCACCGACCGGGCCTTCGCGGCCGGCGCCGATATCAAAGAGATGGCCGAGGCGAGCACGGTCGATATGCTCCAGCGGGATAACCTGGCCCGCTGGGAGCGCATCCGCGGCATCAAAAAGCCGATCATCGCGGCCGTGAGCGGCTTCGCCCTCGGCGGCGGCAACGAGCTGGCCATGAGCTGCGATCTGATTATCGCCAGTGAGACCGCCGTGTTCGGCCAGCCCGAGATCAACATCGGCGTGATGCCGGGCGCCGGCGGCACCCAGCGCCTGACCCGGGCCATCGGCAAGGCGCGCGCGATGGAGATGATCCTCACCGGGCGCCAGATGACGGCGCGGGAAGCCGAGCGGGCCGGGCTGGTCACCCGCGTGGTGCCGCCCGAAGTCTACCTGACCGAGGCGATCCGCATCGCCCAGGAGATCGCGGCCAAGGCGCCCCTCGCCGTGCAGCTGGCCAAAGCCGCCGTCAACAAAGCCTATGAGCTGCCGTTGCGCGAGGGACTCGAAGCGGAGCGCAACGCATTTTACACCCTGTTCAGCAGCGCCGACCAGAAAGAGGGCATGCGCGCCTTTGTGGAGAAGCGTAAAGCCACCTACCAGGGCCGCTAGCCGCCAGCCGTATGAGTACCCCGCCCTCGGAGAGCCGGCCGGACCCAGTCGACCGCAAGCAGGCGGCGGCGGCGGCCAAAGAAGCCATGAGCGTGATCGACCCGCTCGTCCGCCGGGTGCTCGGCGAGCTGGCCGACGTCTGCTGGGGCCACAACGCCCCTTTCCGGCGCAAATGGACGCAGAATCACCAGGGCGACAGCTGGCGCGTGCAAGAGGCCGGCGGCGGCGCGTTCTTTGCCGTCAGTGTCGACATCGCCCACGGGATGTTCCGCATCGACTGCGCGGGCGAGCCCTTGTTTACCGAAGCGATGAACGAAGAGCATTTGCGCCGCGCCCTGGCCGTGGCGCACCACCGGGGGCCGGCCAGGGCGCGCAAATAAGCCGGCGGCCCCGCGGCCCCGCGCCGAACAGGAGGAGACCAGCGTGGACTACCAGACGATCCTTTGGGCCGTCCAGGACGGGGTGGCAACCCTGACCCTGAATCGCCCGGATGTGCTCAACGCTTTCAATAAGCAAATGACCGATGAGATCCAGGATGCCCTCAAGCAGGCGGAGCGGGACAAGGCGGTGCGCTGCCTGGTGGTCACCGGCGCCGGCCGCGCCTTCTCGGCGGGCGAGGACCTCAAGGCGCACCAGGGCGGGGAAATTCAGCGCTCGATCGCCGACGCCGTCCGCACCCGCTATAACCCGATTATCCTCAAGATGCGCGGGCTGGAGAAGCCGATCATCGCCGCGATCAACGGCGTGGCCGCCGGGGCCGGGCTGAGCCTGGCGCTGGCCGCCGATCTGCGGATCATGTCGGACAAAGCCAAGCTGATCGAAGCCTTCAGCCGGATCGGCCTGGTCCCTGACTCGGGCAGCAGCTTCTTCCTGCCCTGGCTGGTCGGCATCGGCAAGGCGGCCGAGCTCTGCTTATTGGCCGAAGATGTGCCCGCCGACGAGGCCTGGCGCATCGGGCTGGTCAATAAAGTCGTGCCCGCCGGCGAGCTGGCCAGCGCCACCGCGGCGTGGGCGAACAAGCTGGCCCAGGGGCCGACGGTGGCGTATGGCCTGACCAAGCGGGCCCTCAACCGGGCTTTGCACGCGCAGCTGCACGAGATCCTGGAATACGAAATGCACGGCCAGGAGACCGCGGGCCGCACCGCCGACGCGCAGGAGGCCATTGCCGCCTTCGCGGAGAAGCGCACGCCCGTGTTTAAGGGCGAATAGGGCCCGCAGGAGACGGCATGGCAGATAAAGCAGTGATCGGCATCGTCGGCGCCGGGACGATGGGGGCGGGCATTGCCCAGGTCGCGGCGCAGAGCGGGCACCCCGTCGTGCTCTACGATATCAAGCCCGAGTTCGTGGAGCGGGGCTTCGGCACCATCCGCAAGAGCCTCCAGGGCCGGGTCGACAAGGGCAAGCTGGCCGCCGCCGCGCTGGACCCCATCCTCGACCGGATCACGCCGGCGACCGAGCGCGAGGCCCTGGCGCCCGCCCGCTTCGTGATCGAGGCGGTGCCGGAAAATCTGGCCCTGAAGCAGGAACTGTTCGCCGCCCTCGACCAGATCTGTAGTCCCGAAGCGATCCTGGCCTCCAACACCTCGTCGCTCTCGATCACCGCCCTGGGCGCGGCCACCGAGTGGGCCGAGCGGGTGGTCGGCATGCATTTCTTCAACCCGGCCCCGGCCATGGCGCTGGTCGAGGTGATCGCCGGCCAGCGCACCCACCCCGCGGCGACGGCGGCGGTCGTCGATCTCGCCCGCGCCCTGGGCAAAACCCCCGTCCAGGCCCGGGACACGCCCGGCTTTATCGTCAACCGGGTGGCCCGGCCCTTCTACGGCGAGGCCCTGCGCCTGCTCGGCGAACAGATCCTGCCCGTGGACGAGATCGACCGGCTGATCCAGCTGGCCGGCTTCCGCATGGGACCGTTCGCGCTGATGGACCTGATCGGCATCGATATCAACTTCGCGGTCACCGAGTCGGTCTACGCGGCCTTCTTCGGCGAGCCGCGCTACCGGCCCCACCCGATCCAGCGCCGCCTGGTCGAGTCGGGCATGATCGGACGCAAGGCCGGGCGCGGCTTCTACAGCTACGACGGCCCCACGCCGCAGCCCAATCCCCAGCTGGCGATCGATCCGACGTACCGGGCGCTCCTCGCGCAGGGCCGGTTGCCGGCCGACCTGGAGCGCGCGCTCGCCGCGCAGCTGCAGCAAGCCGGGGCGGCCGCCGCCATCGGGACCGAGCCGCTCGCCCCGTATGTCGTCGGGCGCGTGGTGTGCGGCATCATCAACGAGGCGGCGTTTGCCCTGGGCGAAGGCGTGGCCACGGCGGCCGATATCGACACCGCCATGACCCTGGGGGTAAATTACCCCCACGGGCCGCTCGCCTGGGCCCGGCAGCTCGGCCTCCCCCTGGTCGTGCAGGTTCTCGACCACCTCTATGCCTTCTATCACGAAGAACGCTACCGCGTGGCGCCCCTCTTGCGCCAACTCAGCGCCCCGGGCGGGGAAGGGAGCCACGATCCGTGGTAAGCTTTGTGGTGTTCATGGTGTTGCTGGCCGGGGTGGCCGGCTGGCTGGACTCGCGGCTGAACTGGCCCAAGCCGGCGACGCGCGGCCGGCGGGAGCGACTGTAATGGTGGTCGGACCCTTCGGCATCGCCGCGGGAGCCAAGGCCTGGGCCCCCGCCGTGCCGCTGTGGGCGCTGGTCGTTGCCGCCCAGCTGCTGGACATCCTGTTCCTCCTCCTGCGCCTGGTCGGGATCGAGACGGATCGCCCGGCCGCCGCGGCCCACCCCCTGGCCTATGGCGGGCACCTGCTCCAGGATTCGTATAGCCACGCACTCGTCAGCGCCCTGCTCCTCGCCGCGGTCGCCGGGCTGGTGGGGCGCGCCGTCTGGGACCGGCGCAGCGGCTGGGTGATCGCCGGGGTCGTCTTCGCCCACTGGGTCCTGGACCTGCTCCTGCAGCGGGCCGACCTGGCGATCCTGCCCGGCAACGCCGGCAACCTGCCACTGCTGGGCCTGGGCCTGTGGCAGCAGCCGATGATCAGCGAAATCGTCGAGGCGGTGCTGGTACTGAGCGGGGCGCTCCTCTACTACCGCGCGGCCCTGCGCCTGCCGGCCCCCTCGATCCGCAGCAGCGGCGAATACCGCGTCCGCGCCATCACCGCCGCCCTGGTCACCAGCGGGCTGCTGGTGCTGGCCCTGGTCGTCACCGTGCTCGGTCTGTTCTGAGTGGGTTTGGCACCCCGGCCCGGGTATGTTATAATGGTAGGCGGTGACCAAGCATCCGCCCTTTGCATCAGTGTCCGATCCCCCGCGCAGCTGCCGGGCCCCCGGTGCGGCCGACCGCGCAGTACCGATGGGGACCACTACACACCAGACACCAGGAGACGAGACCGCAGTGATCGACGGCAAACTATCGCTGATTCTTCCTGCTCATAACGAAGAACCGAATATCGAAGCCGTCGTGCGGCAGGCAACCGACGTGCTCCCTACCCTGTTCCGCGACTATGAAGTGCTGATCGTCGACGACGGCAGCCACGATCGCACACCGGAGATCGCGGACGCCCTGGCGGCTGAAAACCCACATGTGCAGGCGTTGCACCACCCCAAGAACCGGGGCTATGGCGGCGCGCTGACCACCGGCTTCAACCACGCGACCGGCGATTATCTGATGTTCATGGACTCGGATCGCCAGTTCGACATCCACGATCTGGAAAAACTGGTGCCCTATATCGGGCAGTACGATATTGTGGCCGGCTATCGGATCAAGCGCAATGACCCGTATTACCGCTACCTGATCGGCTCCAGCTTCAACCAGATGGTCAAGCTGCTGTTCCAGGTCGACTTGCGCGACATCGACTGCGGCTTCAAGGTGTTCAAGGCCGCGGTGCTGCGCGATATGCACCTGGAAAGCCCCGGCGCGCTGATCAACACCGAGATCCATGCCAAGGCCAATGTACAGGGCCGCAGCCTCGTCGAGGTGGGGGTCAACCATTATCCGCGCCTGGAGGGGGAGCAATCGGGGGCCTCGATCCAGGTCATGGCCCGGGCCATTCGCGAGACCTTCCGCCTCTGGGGCCGCATGCGCAGCTATGTGCCCCCGGACGGCAATATCGTCGTCGCCCCGGCCTCGGCGCGCGGCCTGGTGGCCGTGGGCGTGTTCGGCCTGGCCGGCCTGGGCACGCTGATCTTTTTGCTGAGCCGCGTCGGCCGGCGGCGCGAGTAACGCCGGCGCGCGGACGGTCGCGACCTCAGCGCCGCGAGCCTGGCCGGGGACGGCCCCACCGGCTCCGCGCTGGGGTCTTTGCTTAAGGAGGAGCCCTGCAATGGCGCATGGCGTGTACCTGGCCCCCGCCCCGGCCCTGGCCCTGGGCGATCCCGACCGGCCGCTGAGCGTGACCGCCCTGGCGACCCTGGCGCACGCGCCGGCGGCGCCCGCGACGGAGCCGCGGCTGGCGCTGCATCCGGTGGCGGCCGCCCGGGTCGACCACGCGGCCGCTATCGTCCAGGAGATCGTCGAATCGCACCGCGTCGTGTATGGCATCAACACCGGGTTCGGCGCGTTCAAGGACCGGGTCATCCCCTTGGCCGACTTGACCCGGCTCCAGGCCAACCTGATCACCAGCCAGACCGTCGGCGTGGGCCCGCCACTGGCGCGGGAAGAAGTGCGCGCCCTGATGATCGCCCGCGCCCAAACGCTGTCCCTCGGCTATTCCGGCCTGCGCCAGAGCACCCTGCAGCTGCTGATCGCCATGATCAACTGCGGCGTCCACCCCGTGATCCCCCAGCAGGGCTCTGTCGGCGCCAGTGGCGATCTCGCCCCCCTCTCGCACATGGCCCAGGTGATGACGGGCGGCGGGGAGGCGGAGTATGGCGGGGTCACCCTCCCGGCCCGGCAGGCGCTGCAGGCGGCTGGGCTGGAGCCAGTGACCTTGATCGCCAAAGAGGGCCTGGCCATTTGTAACGGTACCTCGCAGATCAGCGGCCTGCTGGCCCTGGCCACCCACGACGCCACCATCCTGACCCTGGCCGCCGATATCTGTGGCGCCCTCTCCTTCGAGGCCCTAGAGGGCATCGTCGACGCGCTCGACCCACGCATCCACGCCGCCCGCGGCCAGACGGGGCAGATCGCCGCCAGCGCCCACCTGCGGGCGCTGATCGCCGGCAGTGAGCTGGTCTGGCACGGCGGCAGCCGGCTGGACGGCGTGGACGCGGCGGGCACGGGTGCCGCGCCGCCGGTCGCCCACAAAGTGCAGGATGCCTATGCCCTGCGCTGCATGGCCCAGGTCCATGGCCCGGCCCGGGATACCCTGGCCTTCGTGCGGGGGATCGTCGAGATCGAGCTCAACGCCGCCGTCGATAACCCGCTGATCTTCGGCGCGGGCGTGGTAGGCTACGAGGACGGCCCCGCGGTGATCTCCGGCGGCAACTTCCACGGCATGCCGGTGGCCGTCGCCGCCGACGTGCTGGGCATCCCCTTCTGCGCCGTGGCCTCGATCAGCGAGCGGCGCCAGGCCCGCCTGGTCGACATCCACGCCCATGGCGGCCTCTTGCCGCCCTTCCTGATCGCGGATGGCGGGCTGAACTCGGGCTTCATGATGGTCCAGTACTCGGCCGCCGCCCTGGTCTCGGAGAACAAGAGCCTGGCCCACCCGGCCAGTGTCGACTCGATCCCGACCTCGGCCAACCAGGAGGACCATGTGAGCATGGGCCCGATCGCCGCCCGCCACGCCCGCGCGATCCTGCGCAACACCCAGCTGGTGCTGGCCATGGAGCTGCTGACCGCCGGCCAGGCGATCGACCTACGCCGCCTGGCGGCCGGGCGCCCGTTACGCCTGGGCCGGGGCACCCAGGTGGCCTATGCGCTCTTGCGCGAGCAGGTGCCCTATCGCACCGCCGATGCCCCTTTCACCGCCGACATCGCCTGGGCCGACGAGCTGATCCGCAGCGGCCGCCTGGTGCGCGAGGTGGCGGCAGCACTGGCTGAATAAAAACGCTGCGCTGATCGCAGGCACCGGCTAGGGTTAAGGAGGATGACGATGACGACGATCGGCGACCAGATCATGGCCCAGGACGCCCAGGTCGCACCCCGGCCGATGCGCGCGCCGCGCGGCACCACGCTGAGCTGCAAGGGTTGGCTGCAGGAAGCGGCCTACCGCATGTTGCAAAACAACCTGGACCCGGAAGTGGCCGAGCGCCCCGACGAGCTGATCGTCTACGGCGGCCGCGGGCGCGCAGCCCGCAGCTGGCCGGCCCTGATGAAGATCCTGGAGATCTTGCGCACCCTGGAGCATGATGAGACCCTGCTCGTGCAGTCCGGCAAGCCGGTCGGGGTCTTGCGCACCCATGCCGATGCGCCACGCGTGCTGCTGGCCAACTCGCTGCTGGTGCCCGCCTGGGCGACCCGCGAGACATTCGATAAGCTCGAAGCGGCGGGCCTGACGATGTATGGCCAGATGACCGCGGGCTCCTGGATCTATATCGGCACGCAGGGCATCTTACAGGGCACCTACGCGACCTTTGCCGAGGCCGCCACCCAGCACTTCGGCGGCACGCTCGCCGGGCGGCTCGTGGTGACCGCGGGGCTCGGCGGCATGGGCGGAGCCCAGCCGCTGGCCGTGACGATGAACGACGGCGTGGCCCTCTGCGTGGAAGTCGATCCCAGCCGCATCCAACGGCGGCTCGACACCCGCTATCTCGACGTGGCCGCCGGGAGCCTGGACGAGGCATTGGCCCTGGCCGACGCGGCCCTGCGCGAGCGGCGCCCGCTCTCCATCGGCCTGCTCGGCAACGCGGCCGCGATTATCCCGCAACTGGCCGCCCTGGGCCGCGTGCCCGACATGCTGACCGATCAGACGTCGGCCCATGATCCGCTCCGGGGATATGTCCCGCTGGGGCTGGGCCTGGAGGACGCCGCCGCGTTGCGCCAGGCCCACCCCGACGAGTACGTCAAGCGGGCCCTCGACAGCATGGCCATCCATGTACGGGGCATGCTGGCCCTGCAGCAGGCCGGCGCGATCACCTTCGACTACGGCAACAACATCCGCCAGCAAGCCTACCAGCAGGGCGTGACCGATGCCTTCAATTTTCCCGGCTTCGTGCCCGCCTATATTCGCCCCCTCTTCTGCGAAGGCTATGGCCCGCACCGCTGGGTCGCCCTCTCCGGGAACCCGGC
Source organism: Chloroflexia bacterium (assembly GCA_035310405.1). Classification (GTDB taxonomy): domain Bacteria; phylum Chloroflexota; class Chloroflexia; order QHBQ01; family JAICKM01; genus JAICKM01. Next base: position 10,867 of record DATGEF010000156.1, read on the forward strand.
CGATATCGCCCGCATCGACGAGATGGTCTTGCGGGAGTTCGGCGCGCGCGACGCCGTGCGCCGCTGGATCACCCTGGCGCGCGCCAAAGTCGCCTTCCAGGGCCTACCGGCCCGTATCTGTTGGCTCGGCATGGGCGAGCGCGCCCAGTTCGGCGCGCTGGTCAACCAGATGGTGGCCCGCGGCGAATTGGAGGCGCCGATCGTCATCGGCCGGGACCACCTCGACACCGGCTCGGTCGCCTCCCCCAATCGAGAGACGGAGAGCATGCGGGATGGCTCGGATGCGATCGCCGATTGGCCGATCCTCAACGCGCTGATCAACGCGGTGGGCGGCGCCACCTGGGTCAGCGTCCACCACGGCGGCGGGGTGGGCATCGGCTACAGCCTGCACGCCGGCCAGGTGATCGTGGCCGACGGCACGGATGCCGCCGCCGCCCGCCTGCAACGGGTGCTGACCACGGACCCCGGCCTGGGCGTGCTCCGCCACGCCGACGCCGGCTACGACCTGGCGATCCAGACGGCCGAGCGCGCCGGCCTGCGCGTGCCGATGCGCGAGCCGCTGCGGGATGTATAATAGAGCAGGCTAAGAAACAGGAGACGCACACGATGGCTACGCCGCACCACCCGCCGGGCCAAATCTACTATTCCGAAGAGGACGGCAATGTGAGCGAAAGCACCAAGCATTACATGCAGGGCACCCACCTGTTTGAAGCCCTGCACGCCTTTTTCGCCGCCCGCCCTGACGTCTTCGTGGGGGGTAATCTCTTCGTCTACTATCGAGAAGGCGCGCCGAAGGAGTGTTTCAGCCCAGACGTCATGGTCGCCCTGGGCCTCCGCCCCCGCCCCGTCGAAGAGCGCGGCAGCTACCGGACCTGGGAAGAAGGCGTCCCGCCCACCGTCATTATCGAGCTGACCTCGATTTCGACCCAGCGCGACGATACCGTGCGTAAGCCCCACCTCTATGCCACCCTCGGCGTGCGTGAGTATTACCTGTTCGATCCGCTAGGCGAGTTCCTGGTGCCACGCCTTCAGGGCTATCATCTGGACGCCCAGGGCCAGTATGAGCGCGCGCCGGGCAACGAGCTGGACAGCCCGGCCCTCGGCTTGCGTCTGGTCGTCCGCGACGGTTGGCTGCGCCTGCTGGACCCGACCACCGGCGCCCTCCTGCCCACGCGCGAAGAGCAGCAGGCGGCCTTAGCCGCTGCAGAAGCCGAGATTGCGCGCCTACGTGCCGAGTTGATGCGGCGACAGGAGAGTCCTTAAACGTCCTGCTACTGCTTGGTCCGTAGCTTGTTGCCAGCCCGTTGAAAGGAGCTATAATCCAATGACGCAGCTAGCACGAATCACCCACGATCCGCTGGTCATGGGCGGGAAGCCGTGCATTCGTGGAATGCGCGTGACAGTCGGGGCCATTTTGGGGTTAATGGCGGATGGTCTATCACACGAGGAGATCCTAAAGGATTACCCGTATCTGGAGAAAGAAGATCTAAAAGCCGCTTTGGAATATGCCGCCTGGCGTACGCAGGAAATAGCCCTGCCCTTAACTCGCTAACCAAGGAGAGGTTATTTTGCGCGAAGAGCTCCTCTATTACCCGCCGGATTTTACGGCCACCCTGCTGGAGGCGGCGCCGGACGTCAGCCTGGAAGCTGCGCCGGCCGCGGGCATTGTGCCGCGCACCTTTTACGCGACCACCAACTATCCGACGTATGTCAAATGGCGGGGCGAGTGGGCGCTCGTCCAACGGCAGCGCATGGACGCGGCGATCGTGCAGCCCCCGCTGACTGGCCACTTCGAATGCACCGAGATGCGCAACGTCCGCCCGGGGCAGCCGGTGGTCGTCGGCAGCCTCGAAGATGGCAGCACCGGCGTGCTGGTCCATAGCAACGGCTTCCGCCCCGCGGCGGGCCCCACGGCTGCCGCCGATGTCTTCGGCTTCATGTCGACCGGCCCCTCGCGGGAGCGGCCGCTCAATTACCGCCGCCTGGCCGAGCTGGTGGCCGGCCATAAGAACCCGATCGGGCGCGCGGTCTGGGTACTGGGGCCCGCCGTCGTGCATTCGGGGGCGCGCGAGGCGATGTCCTGGCTGATCGACCACGGCTATGTCGCGGCCATCTTCGGCGGCAACGCCGTGGCCACGCACGACCTGGAGTATGCCCTCTATGGCACCGCCCTGGGCATGGACCGCGAGGGCCAGGCCATTGCCGGCGGCCACCGCCACCACATGGACGCGATCAACACAGTCCGCGCCGCCGGCTCGATCGCCGCGGCGGTCGAGGCTGGCCTGATCAAAAACGGCATCATGTACAGCGCAGTCAAGACCGGGATTGACGTCGTCCTGGCCGGCTCGATCCGCGACGATGGGCCGCTGCCCGAAGTGATCACCGATGCCTTGCAGGCCCAGGACACGATGCGCGCGATCACCCAGCAGGCCACGCTGGTCGTCATGCTGGCCACCATGCTGCACTCGATCGCCACCGGGAATATGATGCCGACGTTCGTCGAGCAAGCCGGCACGCTACGGCCCGTTTATACTGTGGTCGTCGACCAGTCCGAGAATGTGATCAGCAAGCTGATCGACCGCGGCACCCACCAGGCGGTCGGCGTCGTGCGCAACGCCGACGATTTCCTGGTCCGCCTGGTTCAGGAGCTACAGAAGATGGAGGCCGCGCATGACAGCAGTCCGCCTGCAGTCGCTGCTGAACAGCCTGCCTGAGGGCTGGGGCCGCGTCCTGCAGCCCGCCGGCGACCCAGCGGCCCTCGCGATCACGGGGGTGGCCGAGGACTCGCGCCGGGTGCAGCCCGGCACGCTCTTCCTGGCGCGCCGGGGACGGGGCACCGACGGGCACCGCTATATCCCGGCAGCCATCGCGGCCGGGGCGGGAGCCGTGGCCGGCGAGCTGCGGCCCGATGAGCTGCCGGCCCCCTTCCCGGCGGGCCTGCCGTATCTGCAGGTCGCCGACGGGCGCACGGCCTTTGCCCTGCTCTCGGCCGCGTTCTTCGACTTTCCCAGCCGCCAAATGGCCATCGTCGGCGTCACCGGGACGGACGGCAAGACGACCACCAGCACTTTCGTGCATAGCATCCTGGCGGCGGCCGGCATGCGCACGGGGCTGATCACCACGATCTCGGCGCTGATCGGCGACGCCGCGCTCGATACGGGCTTCCATGTGACCACGCCCGAGGCGTTCGATCTGCAGGGCTACCTGGCCCAGATGCGCGCCGCCGGCTGCACCGCAGCCGTCGTCGAAACGACCTCGCATGGCCTGGACCAGGCGCGCGTGGCCTATGTCGACTATGATGTGGCCGTGGTGACCAACGTCACCCACGAGCATCTCGACTGGCACGGCTCCTGGGAAAATTACATGGCGGCCAAAGCCCGCCTGTTCGACGCGTTGAGCACCAGCGTCCCCAAGCCGGGCGTGCCCAAGACCGCCGTGCTGAACCGCACCGATCGCTCCTATGCCTGGCTGAAAGACAAGCCAGCCGACCAGGTCATGACCTACGCGATCGACGGCCAGGCCGCCACCTGTACCGCGAGCGCCATCGTCGTCGACCGGCACGGCACACGCTTCCTGCTCCACGCCCCCGACGGCACGGTGGCCGTCCAGCTGCACCTCTTAGGCCGGTATAATGTCCAGAATGCGTTAGCCGCCGCCTGCGCCGGGCGGGCGCTGGGCGCCCGCCTGCCGGCGATCGCCGCCGGGCTGGGCGCGGTCGAGCGGGTCAAGGGGCGGATGGAGTGGGTCTATGCCGGGGAGTTTGACCTGGTCGTGGACTTCGCGCATACCCCGAACGCGCTCAAGGAAACCCTGGAGCTCGGGCACGAGCTGGTCCCGCCCGGCGGGCGGGTGATCCCGGTGTTCGGCTCGGCCGGCCTGCGCGACGTCGCCAAGCGCCGGCTGATGGGCGAGATCGCCGGCCAGCTGGCCGATTTCAGCGTGGTCACCGCCGAAGACCCGCGCACCGAAGACGTGGCGGCGATCATGGGCGCGATCGCCGAGGGCCTGGAGGCGCACGGGCGCCAGGCGGGCCGCGATTTCATCTGCGTCGCCGACCGGGCGACAGCGATCGCCCGCGCGGTCGCGTTGGCCCGCCCGGGCGACCTGGTGGTCACCTGTGGCAAAGCCCACGAGCAATCGATGTGTTACGGCAGCACCGAGACCCCCTGGGACGAGTTCGCGGCGGCGCAGGCGGCCCTGGCGGCCCGGGGGCTGGCCGCGGCCGAACCGGCCCGCGCTTGAAGGATGCACAGGAGGCTATGCTATGGCCGAGGCAGACAACAAGGCGGTCGCGCGCCGGTTTTTCGAGGAGGTGGTCAGCCAGCGGAATCTGACCATCTTGCCGGAGATCCTGGCGGACGATCTGCACGAGCCGATCCGCCGCTTTCTGACGACCATCTTCCTCCCATTCCCGGACTGGCAGGTGACGATCGACGACCAGATCGCGGCCGGCGATCAAGTCGCGACCCTGGGCACCTCCCGGGGTACGCATGAATATGCCTGGCCGAGCCCGATCGGCCTGATCCCGCCAACCGGCAAGCCCTTCACAGTCACCTGGACGATCACGGTGCGGGTCGCCGGCGGCCAGATCACCCAGGTCGTCCGCGCCAGCTGGGATTACGTGGGCATGCTGCAGCAGCTCGGCGTGCTCGGCACACGGCCGTAAGCCGTGCCGCCGGGATGGCCCAGGAGCCGGCCCCGTAGCTTGCGCCTGATCCTGCTGCTCGGGTGGGTGGCCCTGGCCGGCTGCGAGACAACGGGCGTGCCCACCGCCGCGCCGCCGGCGACCGTGCCGGTGCCCACCAGCCCGCCGCGCCCGCCATCCCCGTCGCCGATCCCCAGTCCCAGCCCGGCGGCCCCGCCCACCCCCACTACCACCGCGACCCCCACTATCACCGCGACCCCCGCCGCCACCGCGACCCCCGCCGCCAGCCCGGGCCCGGCGCCGCCGGCCGCCAGCCTGATCTACCAGCCGGCCGATGGGAGCCTCTGGGCGGTGACCGAGCCGGACCATACCCCCGTCCAGCTGGTGGCACTGGCGGACCCGGATGCCGGGATCGCACTCTGGGCGCGCTCACCCGACGGCCAGCAGGTGGCCTACCTCAGCGGCACCGGCGTCTGGGACACCTCACCCGCCGATGCGCCCCAGGAGCTGGCTCTTTGGCTGGTGGGCGCCGACGGCACGGGCGCGCATAAGGTCCAGGAGCTGCTGCCACACCGTAAGCTCGACCTGGGCGAAACGGCGGCCGATCGCGTCGACGTGCTGCGGGCCCTGGTCGAGCGGCAAAGCCTGGCCTGGAGCCCGGATAGCCAGCGGCTGGCCTTCGTCTCGGATCAGACCGACCAGGTCGACCTGTATACCACCACGCGCGACGGGCAGGTGACCCAGCTCACGCATTCGGCCGCGCTGGAGGTCCTGCCATCCTGGGCGCCCGACGGCAGCCGGGTCGCGTACGGGTTCACCGCGGGGGGGGCCACCCAGGGCGCCGGTATGTATAGCCTCGGCGTCGTGCCGCGGGAGGGGGGCAGCCCCAGCCGCGTCGTCGCGCTGCAGCTGACGACCGGCGACCCGGCCACCATCCTCAGCACGGTGCAATGGACCGGCGCGGACACGGTCACCGTCGGCCTCGGCACGGCGCAGCCGAACCGGGGCGAGGCGGCGGCGCTCGTGGTCAGCAGCGGCCAGCTCCTGCCGATCCTGGGCGCGATCAAAGGGCCGATCGCGGCGACCGAGTGGAGTGCGGCCGGAACCCTGGCGCTGGCGGTGACGACCCCGGCCCCGGACGCGCCCGCCGATCCGCCGGATCTGCCGTCGGCCAAGCAGGCGGCCGCCGCCCCCGGCGTCTACACCTGGCAGCCCGGGCAACCGCGCGCCCAACGCCGCAGCCCCGCCCTGGCCGACAGCGTCGCCTGGAACGCGCCCGGCACCGTGCTGGCCTACGGGGTCCCGGAGCCGGCCGATCAGGCCGGCGTCTGGATCTGGGCCGCCGGCGCGGCCGGGGCGGGCACCCGGATCACGAAGGCGCCGGCCGACACCTTCCTCTGGTCCCCCGACGGCGGGCAGCTGGCGATCGACAACACGATCTACAGCGCGGCCGGCCGGCCGCTGGGCACCCTGCCGGATGCGCACCCCCAGCCGCTGGCCTGGAGCGCGGGCGGGCTTTTCTTCGTCACTGCCGACGGCACCCGGCTGGCCGTCTGGGATGGCCACCAGGCGACCACGATCGTCGAGGACACGCTGACGTTCGAGGGCGGGCGGAGTGTGCCGGTGCGCCCCTAGCGGACGGCGGCCTGGCGCGCATCGCTCACGACATGGCCGTCGTGGACGGTGATTATGCGCGCCGCGTTCTGGGAGAGATCCGGGTCGTGGGTCACGAAGACGACCAGCTTGCCCTGCCGGCTCAGCTCGCCGAGCAGGGCAAAGACCCGCTCGCCGGTGGCGCTGTCGAGGTTGCCGGTCGGCTCGTCGGCGATGATAATCGGCGGATCGTTGGCCAGGGCACGCGCGATGGCCACGCGCTGCTGCTCGCCGCCGGAGAGCTCGCTCGGCAGGTGATCGGCATGCGCCTCCAGCCCCACCCGGCGCAGCAAGCTGAGCGCCCGCTCGCGCCGGCGCCCGCTCCAGGACTTCAGGAAGTCCATCGGCAGCATCACATTCTCCAGCGCCGTGAGCGTCGGCAGCAGCTGGAAAAACTGGAAGACGATACCGACATTGGCCCCCCGCCAGCGGGCCAGCTCATTTTCGCTCAGTTGCTGGATCATGCGCCCGCCGACCAGGATTTCCCCACTCGTCGGCTTGTCGATGCCCGTGATCATGTTCAGGATCGTCGACTTGCCGCTGCCGGAATGGCCGACGATGGCGGTAAAATCGCCGGGATAAAACGCCAGGTCGACACCCTTGAGGGCCTGGTAGACCCGCTGCCCCATGGGAAAGAGCTTGGTGACCCGGCGCATCTGGATCAAGGGCCGGGCCCCGGTTTCGCTAGCAACCATAGCCGTATTCTAGCACAGACCCGGCGCAACTGCCCACCAGGGCATAGAAGTTGCTTCCCCAGACGGGCACAGCCGGACGTGTATCGTGAAGGAGCAAAAACTTGCTATGGATTCAAGCCTATCCCCCAACCCACCGGTGATCGTCGCCGTCTTCGACACGCAGGAGGCCGCCACCACTGCGCTCGAAGGCCTGCGCCAGGCGGGGATCACCCCGGAGCAGGTCTCCTTGCTGATGCCCGACCCAGCGCCCGATGCGGCGCGGGCGGCCGCGACCGGCGACGAAGTGGCGGGCGGGGCGGCCAGCGGGGCGACCGTGGGTGGCCTGGTCGGCGGCCTGGCGGGCGGCCTGCTCGGCATCGGCGCGCTGACGATCCCCGGCATCGGCCCTGTGATCGGCGCGGGCCTGCTGGGCAGCCTGCTGGCGGGCGCGGCGATCGGGGCGGCCGCGGGCGGCCTGCTGGGCGGGCTGGCCAGCCTCGGCATCCCGGCGGACGCCGCCCACGCCTACGAGCGCGACGTTCGCGCCGGGCACGTGCTGTTGACGGTCCATCCCGGCGCGGAGGCGGCCGCCCTCGGGCTCCGCCAGGTGCTCGAAACCGCCGGCGCCCGCGATGTCCGCAGCTATGGGCCGAGCCCGGCCCCGGCGGCCCCCCCGCCGGCCGCTCAGCGGCCAGCGCCCGTCGATCCAGGGGACCCGGCGCGCAGCCCGATCCGGGTGAGCGCCGCCCCCGGCGCCGACGCGCCGGACCCGCTGGTGCCCGCGCCGGAGCCGGCGGCCGTACCCCTGACCAACACCGTCGAGGATGTGGTCGCCCCGGCCAGCGCACCAGACGACAGCGCCGCCGCGCCGCCCCACGCCAGTTGGACCGGCGAGGCCGCCGGCGGGGCCACGGGCGCCATCGTCGGCGGGGTACTCGGCGCGGTGGTGGGCGGGCCCCTCGGCGCAGTGCTGGGAGCCGCGGTCGGCGGCGGCGCCGGCGCGGGCGCCGTCCACCTGGTCGCCGAGCCCAACACCGGCCCACGCGGCAGCGAAATCGGCGCCGGCACGGGGGCGATCGTCGGCGGAATC
>DATGEF010000157.1:0-13685 GCA_035310405.1 Chloroflexia bacterium
GCGGCGGGGGGGGGGGATGGCGCCGGCCCGGCGGTGTCGCCCCGTAGGGCGTCGAGCCAGTTCAGGCCACTCTCGTCCCCGCCCGTCGACTCGCGCCCGAAGAGCCCGCGCGGCCGGGGGCTGGCCCCCGGGGTGGCGAGGGTGCGCGCGACCGCGGGATCGACGGGCTTATCTTCGCCGGTGGCGAACAACTCCCGCTGGCGTTCCAGGGCCAGGGCCATTTCGGCTTCGGGGCTCAGCTTGGGGGCCGGGGGCTCCGGCGGGCGCAGAAAATCGAGCTCGGCTTCGTCGAGGTCTTCGAGCGGAACCACGCGGGCGCCGCAGGCGGCACAGAAGCTGGCCTCGGGCGTATTGACGGCCATACACATGGGACAGCGGCGCCCGTTGGGCGTGCCGCGGCCGGGCGGCGGGGCCAGGGCGGTACCACACTGCCCACACTGGGTGCTGCCCCGGGGATTATGTTCTCCGCAATGGGTACAGTACATGCCCGTATCCTTAACTGAAACTGACGTATTTTTAACTGACGTTAGCTGACGTAGGGTCGATCGATGCCCAGCAACACCCGTAAGCTGGTGGCGACCGCGCCCAGGGCGGTGCCCAGCACGATGCCCCGCAGGCCGGCCAGGACCGGGTAAGCGATCAGCCAGTCTTTGATCTCGGCCAGGATGCCTAAGGGCCCCCCGGGCTGGCTCCAGGGGGCGGTGCCGACAATCACCAGCACGGCGACGGCCAGCAAGACCCAGGCGGCGCTCGGGCCGGCGCGCAAGGCCCGGAAAGCCGCCGACACGACAAAAAAGGCGAGCAGGGCAAACAGGCTACTGCCGATCGGTTGGTAGACGTTAGTGAAAACCCACTGCACGCTCGGATCGCCGACCGTCTGGTTGCCATAGAAACCCAGCACGAGCACGGTTAAGGCGCTCACGACCAGGGCGACACTATAGGGCCAGCCGGCCTGCATGGTGCGGATGCGGCCGGCATGGACGCGTAGCAGGTTGGCGAAGCCCAGCAAGAGGGCAAAGACAATGATGGTCGTCGTCCAGCTGGAGAAGAGGCGGACGGCGACCACGGCCGCCCCGGGCGCGAAAAACCCGAAGAGGACGAGCCCGCCGACCAGGATGCTGATCGCGATATTGAGGGCGACAAAGCCGTTCGTCTGGCGCCGGGGCCGGACGGGGGCAGGCGATCCGGCCGGGCGGCGCCCGCGGGCGGGCGGGGCCGCGGCGTAATCGCTATCGTCCTGGCGCGGGCGCGTCATGGGCTGACCCCCCACAGCAGGTTATCGACGCTCCCACCCAGGGTCGCGAACAGGACCCCGACAATCAGCACCACAATGATCAGCCAGCGCACCGTGTCCTGGGCGAGGAGGCTCGCCTGGTGGGCGGGGTGGGCATCCAGATACGCCCCGCCGGCGAAGATCTCCTCGCCCAGGAGGGTATGATCGGCGCCCACGAGCATCGTGGCCAGGGCCCCCGGGTCGGTGGCGCCGGCGACGACCTGCACGCCGGCCCGGCCCTGGGCCTCGCCGACCAGCAGGTATTCGGGGCCCCAGGCGCCGACCAGGAGCGCATTGCTGACTCCTTCGCACTCCGAGAGGTCGGCGGCCGCGGCGGCATAGGCCAGGGGATCGCGGTGCGCCAGCATGCGCACGCCCTGGGCGCGGCCTTCGAGGGTCACGGGCGCGGAGGCGCTGGAGGCCGCCCCGACCACGGGCACCTCGCTGAGGCGGCCGACCTCGGCGAAGCCGCCGCGGACCACGTTCTCGGCCAGCGAGAAGGCGAGCGCCCCCCCGGTGGTCGCCAGCAAGGGGGTGCCGCTGGCGGCACAGCGCTGCGCCGTGCGGCCCATCAGGTGCAGGCCGGCCAGGGTCTCGGCCGTGCCGCTGGTGGTGTCGCCGACATTCCCGGGCCCGGCCGAGAGATGGGTGGTGCGGCCCTGCTCGGCCGCCCGGGCAATGGCTTCGCGAGCGGCGCTGAAGCCGGGGAGGGGCCGGAAATAGACCTGCCGGCCCTGGCGAATACGCGGCGCCAGCAGCAGGATCGCGAGGATGAAAACAAAGAGGATGAGGACGGCGAGCCCGTTGGCAATCAGCAAGACAGCTCCTCCTCGGATCGGGTGGGGGGGTCGGCGCTCGCGGGCGAGTCGAGTGCATCGAGATAGTGGGCCAGGCGGTCGCCGTGGGCGGCCGCGCCCAGGAGGGCGAGGGTCGGTTGGGCGACCAGCAGAACCTGCGTGCCGAGCCAGGCGACCGGGCGCAGCAGATCGCCGCAGAAGATCGCCACGCTCTCCAGCTCCCAGTGGGCGCGGGGCGGCGGGGCGCCCGGATAGGGCGTGCCGGCAGCGGGCACGGGGCGGCGGATCGCCGGCGGAGTTGGTGTCTGCTCGCTGTCGTTCAGTGTGCGCGGGGCCATTGGCTGCCCTCTGGCCTTTCTGCGCAACGTGCGTCACTCCGTGTCCGGCAGAAAGGGGCCTGTGGATTACGCCCATTATAGTACAGGCGATTAGTTACGTCAAGTGGATATCCCGGCCGATTACAACTCCTTGCCGTGCGAAAGCCACGGGCCTTGAGGCCCCGTGGATGAAGCACAATCCGATTGATCCTCTTGACTGTACAATAGGTGGACCTTGCGTCGCCGCTACGGGCAGGGGGCTCAATTCCGCGGCAGGAGGCGCTCGGCGCTGTCCAGCCAGAGGGTGACAGGGCCGTCGTTGATCAGGGCGACCTGCATATCGGCGCCGAAGCGGCCGGTGGCGACCGGGAGGCCCAGGGCGCGGAAGGCGGCCGCGCAGGCGTCGACCAGCGGGGTGGCGAGGGCGGGCGGGGCGGCCGCGGTGAAGGAGGGGCGGCGGCCTTTGCGGGTGTCCGCATAGAGCGTGAACTGCGAGACGAGCAGCACGGCCCCGCCGACCTCGATCAGCGAGCGGTTCATCTTGCCTTCGGTGTCCTCAAAAATGCGCAGGTGGGCGATTTTCGGCACCAGGTAGTCGAGATCGGCCGGGGTGTCGGCGTGCCCCACCCCGAGCAAGACGAGTAACCCGGGCCCGATGCGCCCGACTTCCTGGCCGGCGACGGTCACAGCCGCCTCGCGCACCCGTTGGATCAGCGCTCTCATGGCGGGCCGGCCCCCGTGGCCGCCGCGGGCTCGATCAGGGCCGTGGCGTAGGCCGCCATGCCCTCGCCGGTGCCCGTAAAGCCGAGCCCTTCGGTGGTCTTGGCTTTGACGCTGACCTGGCCGAGGTCCAGACCCAGGACGCGAGCGATCGCCGCGCGCATGGCCGGGATATGCGGCCCGAGGCGCGGGCGCTCGGCGACGATGGTGCTGTCCAGATTAACCACCTGCCAGCCGGCCCGCACCAGCAGGCTGGCCGCGCCGGCCAGCAAATCGCGGCTATCGGCGCCTTTCCAGCGATCGTCACTCGGCGGAAAGTGGGTGCCGATATCGCCCAGCGCAGCCGCGCCGAGGAGGGCGTCGGTGATGGCGTGGAGCAGCACATCGGCATCCGAGTGCCCGGCCAGCCCCAGCTCGAAAGGCACGACGATCCCGCCGAGCCGCAGCTCCCGGCCGGCCACCAGCCGGTGGACATCGTAGCCGAAGCCTATGCGGGGCATGGCGTAGTCGTCAGTCGCCAGTCGTCAGTCGTCAGTAGACGGGGGAACGTTGGCGTAGTCGTCAGTCGTCGGTCGCCAGTCGTCAGTAGATGAGGGAGTGTTGACGGTGCCGAGAGTCGGCAGGCGGCAGTCGGTTGTTGATGGGGGAACGACGATCGTGCTTGGCGCATTTGTTGAGCCCTTTCCTGGCGGGTTGGCTAAACGCTCTATCGGTTCGGTATTGGATATATAGCCGACCTGACGGGGGCTTGTCAAACACCATCCTGGCCGCTTCGTCTAAACTGACGACTGACGACTGACGACTGCCGACTCGTCACCCAGGGTTGCAATTGAAGCCAGACCTGCTATAATAACAGAGATGTAGTTATGTCCACTGATGAGGCGGACGCGCCACGCGTGCGGGCGGCGGCGGGCCTTTGAGGAGCGAGCGTGATGGATCAATCGGACGCCAACCTGCGAAACATGCTGCAGCTGGGTATTAAGGCGGCGCAGGCGAAGCGCAAAACCGAGGCATATCAATTATTGAGCCAGGTTGTCCGGCGCGACCCGCAGAACGAGCAGGGCTGGCTCTGGCTGGCGGCGGTGGCCCCGACCCCGCAGGAGTCGCTCGACGCTTTCGAGCGGGTCCTGGCGATCAACCCGGGCAACGAGCAGGCCCGCGTGGGCCAGCGCTGGGCGGCCTCGCGGCTGGCCAATGCGCCGGCGGCCGCGGGCGTGAGCGGCGCCGCGGCCGCCGCGCCCGGCCGGACGACCCCGCCGCCGGTCACGGCCCCACTGCCGAAGCTGCCCGATATTATCGCCCAGGCGACCGCGGCCGGGGCGCCGCCGGCCCCCGCGAGTCCGCCGGCGCCGCCTCCCGCCGCCCCTGGGACGGATTACGCGGCGGGGCCGGGGGCCCCGGCCCCCGCGAGCTCGCCGGCCGGGCGGGCGCCGGCGGCGCCCCTCGGGGGCGCGCCCCTGGCGAGTGACTGGCGGGCGGCCGGGGACCTCTCCGTCGGGGTGGGCGGGCTGAACTGGGATGATAACGGCTCGGACCTGAGCAGCCTTAACGACCTGGATGCGACGCTGTCGCGGGGCAGGATCTGCCCGAATTGTGGCGCGCCCGGCCAGACCGGCGCAGTTTGCAGCCTGTGCGATACGCCCTTGCCACCATCCGGGGCCGACACCAGCCTCGACCCGTCCCTGCGCGGGGCAGTTTTCACCCCTGCGAGCGCGCGGGGCGCGGCCCCCGCGGGCGCGCCTCCCCTCGTCGAGCCCTCCCCTGGCTATGCGGCCCCGGTGGCCGCCGGCGCCGTGCCTGCTGCTCCGTATGTGGATGCCATCCGGCCGGTCGGCCGGCGGTCGAATCCGTTGGTGCTACTGCTGGGCGTGGGCCTGTTTGTCGTCGGGCTGCTGGCCATTGGGCTGGGCACCGGCATAATTGGCGGCACCGCCAACCGCTTTGACGCCGCCGGCCAGCAATTTTTCCAACGCCATTTGCAAAAGGACTATCCCGGCGCGGGTAGCTTATTGCAAGGGAACCTCCAGAATACGTACAAGGCCAGCCATGATCTGCCCGATCTCAACCTGGCGGCGACGCTCGGCAGCCTGACCAACCCCGTCGTGCAGCCCGCGGCGCCCCTGGCGGTCGCCCCCGACAACAGCGCCGGCGAGTCGATTGTCACGATCACTTCGACCGGGGGCGCCCCGCTGCGCTATCTGGTGCATCTGATGCATAGCGGCGATCAGTGGAAGATCGATCAGATCCTGCCGGCCCCCTGAGCGTGGCGGGATGAAACGGAAAGGCGCCCGATTACGTTTTATAAGCACACGGAACCTGGAGATCTGGTGTTTATTAGTAGGGAGGACGTCATTCATTGGTTGAAACGCGTGTAGCGGCTCCGGTAGTGGGAGCGAAGGAGAGCCACCTGGACCCTAACGAGCTTGCCCGGTTGATTGTACAAATTGCCCTGGATAAGAAGGCCGAAAACCTGCTCATGCTGGACATCCGCGGTCTGTCGGTGATTGCCGATTATTTTGTCATTTGTACCGGGACGAGCGATCGCCAGGTGCGTGCGATCGCCAAAGAAATTGACGAGCAGCTAAAAAAGCAGGCCGGGCTGGATCCGGCCCACGTCGAAGGGATGCAGGAAGCGACCTGGGTTCTGCTGGACTATAGTGCGGTCATCGTCCATATCTTCGACCCGGCGACCCGTGATTATTACCGCCTGGAAAAACTCTGGGCGGAAGCGCCCCGCGTCCTCGTCGTCCAGTAGCCGGCCCCCCGGCGCGACCAGTTTCGATCGGGAGACACGCGTCCCCCACCCGCCGGCCCCCCGGCGCGACCAGCTTAGATCGGGAGACACTCAATGGCGAGCATCGACGGCACGGGCGCACAACCAAATTATCTGCTGATCGGGTTGGTCCTGGGCACCGTCGCCGGGTTCCTGATCGGGGCACTCTTGATGTTGCAACTGGGCCAACAGACGGCCAGCGCCGTCCATGACCTCTGGATGCGGGTCCTGGGCGACCGTGAGCGGGTGCGGTTTGAGCTGCTCTCGCAGTGATCCAGATCCACGAAGGACACGAATTTTAGCCGCCATCGACACGAAGTGACACGAAGCTCATGGGCGTGGCGGGCTAATCGAAGTCCGCGCCCGCGTCGTCGCCGGCCGCACCACCCGCGTCGCCGAAGGCGGGCTCCATCTCGTCCATTACTTTATCGGGATCTTCGCCCGATTCGATGCGGGTCAGGGCGGTGTCAAATCCGGGACCGAGGTCCTCGCCCGTCTGGCGCTGCATCTGGCGGGCCCAGCGGGCCACGCTACGCGGATCGTCCTCGTCAACCCCCTGCATCATCTCGCCGAAGCCTTCCGGATCATCGCCATAGCCCCCGTAGAGGCTTTCGTCGGCCAGCTCATCGGTCGTGGTGGCGCCGCCGAGGTTCGGGTTATCGCCCAGGTTATCGGCGCGGATAAAGCTGATTTTGGAGACGAGCCGCTGCAGGTGCTGGCCCCCGCACTGGGGGCAGGCGGCCGTCGCGGCGCCACTCTGGGCGGCGCTCATCGTGCGGAAGAAGACGCTTACCCGGCGTTTGCAATCGGGGCAGCGATATTCATAAATAGGCATGGTCACTTCCTCTGTGAAGACTACGTGGAACCGGCGCGGTGCAGGGCACCCGACCTATTGTACCATATCGGCATTATTTGTGCTTCTTGCTAGCCGCCCTACGGCGTGAACTGCCAGAGGCGGGTGGGCGGATCGGCCGGCACGGCGGTGGGCAGGCTGGCGAGCAGGCGGAAGTGGGCCGGATACTGGGCCATGGCCGGGCGCAGGTACTGGATGGTGTGCGTGGACCAGGCGAAGCTATCCTCCAGCACATAGCGGACGTGGTGACTCGTGAGCCAGCCGAGGTATTGGTCGGGCGGGATGAGGGGAATCAGTTCAGTGGGGCGGCCGGTATAGATCTCGGTCACCGAGGACTTGCGGGCCAGGAGCACGCTGCCCTCGGGCGTGTACTGGCGGAGCCAATCGCAGGCGGCGAGATAGGTCCGATCTTCGGGCGTCAGGCCATCGGCCGCCGGGTCGCCGCGCAGGTAACGGAGGTTCTGCCCGATCGTTTGGCCATCCTGCACCAGGTTCGGCAGCAGCAACAGGATCAGGACGACCGCGGCCGCGCCCACCAGCCGGGGAGTGCGCAAGGCGCGGCCGGCGAGGGCGGCGAGCGTGGTCAGCGCCTCGGCGATGTAGTGGAGCAGGAAGGGAAAGACCGGCAACAAGAAACGGTCGCCGGCCCACCACCAGCTGCAGAGGATCACCAGGAAGGCCGCGACATAGACCTCGGGCAGCTCGACGCGCCGGTAGAGACGTAGCCCATACCCGGCGCCGGCCAGCAGGACCAGCAGCCCGCCCCCGGCCTGGCGCCAGGGCGCGGCGGGATCGGCGGGCTGGGGGAGCACCATGGCCGGGAGCACCGTGTTGCTGTACAGGCTGACGCGGTCGGTGACGCGGCTGAGCAACTCGCCGGGGCCGGACAGGCGGCCGAGCTCGGGATGGTAGGGATCGCGCAACCAGAAGGCGGCCGTGTAGTTGCGGTCGGGCGCGGTCGTGGCGCTGAAGATGATCCAGGGCAGGGCCAGGGCCGCCAGGGCCAGACCCAGGCCCAGGGCGGCGCGCCAGCGGCGGCGCCAGGCCAGGATCAGGGGCGGCGCGGCCAGCAAGGCCAGGCCGATCGTGCGCAGATAATAGGGCAAGACGAGCAGCAGCGCGGCCAGGAGCCACGGCCCCCGCGAGATCGCCGCGTCCGTGGGCTGCGGCGATGGATCGGTGGCCGGCCGGGGGGCTGGGTCGATACTGTGGGCCCAGTAGAGCAGAGCCGCGGCCGTCGCCGCCAGGTAGGGCAGCTCGGTCATCAGATCGTTGGTATAGACCAGGGCTACATCGTTGACGGCAAAGAGGGCCACGGTGGCCCAGGCGACCAGGCGGCTGTGCCGGGTGCGGAAGAGCGCATACAGGCAGCCGATCGCCAGCAAGAAGGCGAGTACCGAGAGCCCTTTCAGCCAGGGGATGGCTTGCAGCAGGTGGGTGGGGCCGAAGAGCAGGAC
Organism: Chloroflexia bacterium; assembly: GCA_035310405.1. Classification (GTDB taxonomy): domain Bacteria; phylum Chloroflexota; class Chloroflexia; order QHBQ01; family JAICKM01; genus JAICKM01. Next base: position 8,191 of record DATGEF010000157.1, read on the forward strand.
CCCCGGCGTGAGCAGGGCCGGGTAGCCCCAGGGGAAGCCGGCATTATTGTAGGGCTGCCCCGTCGCCAGATTGCGGGCCAGCAACAGGTAAATAGCATTATCCCCGTTGAGCGAAAAGATGTTGTTGAAGCGCACCAGCGCCAGCAGCAACCCCCCGGCCAGCAGCGTGGCGAGCGGCAGGCGGTCCCCCGCGGCGCGTAGACTAGTCAAGGTCCGTGGTGACGTGCTCGCCTTGCCCCACGACGACGTTGAGGGCGAGCTGATCGACCTGGATCGTCACGGGGGTGTGGGTGACCAGCCGGGCATCGCCATGCACGGGGATGCGGCGCCGGCTCATGATGCGGACTTTCCGGGCGCGGTAATAGCGCTGCTTGGGGTGGTAAACGCGGCGATTGACGGTGTGGCCGGTGCGGGGGTCGCGCACTTTGCCCCGACCGAAGAAGGCCATCAGGATATGGCGTAGGAACTCCCATTTGCTGAAATTTTCAAAGACGAGGACGTCGAGGGCTTGGTCGTTGACCTTGGCATCCGGCACCAGGGGGATGGAGTAGCCCCAATAGGGGCCATTGGCGACCAGCACCATGAGGGCGCGCACCCGCACGCGACGCCCATCCAGCCAGAGCGTCATGCGGTGCGGCCGGGAGCGCACGAAGGTGCGCAAGACGTCAAACAGGTTCATGTAGGCGCCCTTGTCGACCTGGTTGAGCAAGGGGAAGAGCTCGGCGTCCATGCCGATGCCGGCCGTTTCGAGGAAGACCCGGCCCTGGGGGCCGCCGATCCGCCCGACGTCGATGCAACGGACCTCGCCTTCCTGGAGCAGGCGCACGGCGCCCGCGACGTCGAACGGCACATGGAGCATGCGGGCGACGTTGTTGGCGCTGCCGAGGGGGATGATGCCGAGCACGGTATCGGTGCCGATCAGGCCCGCGGCGACGTCGTCGGTGGTGCCATCCCCGCCGCAGGAGACGACCATGCCATAGCCTTCCTGGCGGGCTTCCATGGCCAGGACCGTGCCGTCCTCCGGGCCGCGGGTCTCGAACAGGTCGGCCTGGATGCCGGCCGCTTCGAGGGCGCTACGGACCTCGTCCGGGCCGGCGGCATTGGTCGTGATCCCGCCCTTTTTGCCGGCCGTCGGGTTGACGATCACTTTGACGCGCATGGTGGGGTCGTGGGCCAGCGGCGTCAAATGGGCGGCGTGGTCGGCGCGTTGCGCCTCGGCCGACGGCGCGGCCCGGGCGGGCGCCGCGGGATCGACGAGCTCCGGCAGGGGCGAGTCCTCGGGGGTGGAAGTAATCTGGGTGTCCATAAGCTCGGATCAGGTGCTCCTCTTTGGCTGGCGTGCTCTACTATACAGCAAATAACGCGCCCCGACGAGTCGTCAGTGAGACGAGTAGGCAGTAGGCAGTAGGCAGTGAGACGAGTAGGCAGTCGGCAGTTTGGACGAATTGATCGCTGGTAGCTAGAGGGACCTGGGCTCACGGGATGCGGCGTAAGTCGGCGGCGAGGGCGGCGGCGGCGGGGTCGCCATGGGCCAGGTCCAGGGCTGGGGCGAGGATCTCGCGCTTGCGCGGATCGGACTCGTCCTGGCCCGCGGCCAGGAGCAGGGCGATGAGGGTGGGCTGGCGGGTGGCTACGAGGGCGGTGACCAGGTAGTGATAGACCGGGTAGCGGCGGGTGGTGTGTAGGAATTCCGCGATCCAGGCGGCGTACTCGGGCCCGGCGGGGTGCTCCAGCACCAGGTCGAAGAGCCCGGCCAGCACCAGGTCCTCGCGGGTTTCGCGGTATTGGGCGACCAGGCCGGCGAGGAGCGTGGCCGGGATCGCGCTAAGGCTGCGCAGGCACTCGGCACGCACTTCGGCAGGACTGTCGCGCGGGTCCACCGCATAGTAATAGAGCGGCAGGGTCTGCCCCTGGTCGGCCAGGACGCGCGCGGCGGTGAGTGCCGGCTGGCCGGACATCCGCGCGGTGTAGGGGTCGGTCAGCAGCCGCACGGCATGATAGCTCGCCGCGGGCGGGTCGAGACCGGCGAGCAGCAGCAGCCCGGCGGCCCGGATGCTGGTGGCGCTTTCGGCGCGGGTGGGCGGCAGGAATTCATAGGTCGTGACGGCGCGCTCCGCTAGCGCGCTATCGGCGGCCTCGGCGACCGGCTGGAGGGCGGTGAGGGCGGCGACCCGCAGTTCGCAGCTCGGGTCGCGCTTGACGCCGTCGGCATCATAGTAGGCGTAGACGGGTAGCACACTCGCCCGGGTGCCCGGGCCGGGGTGGGCCGCGAGCACCGCCAGGGCGGCGGCCACCACCCGGAACCCCCGCTCGCGGTCGAGCAGCTCCATGGCGTAGCGAACCTGCGCCGCGGGCGTGTCCCGCAGCTCCCGCAGCTGCTGGAGCGCCACTGTGTGCCGGGCCTCTTTGCTCGTCATGACAATCTCACCCTTTTCTTTGGTGCGCGCCCCACACGGATCCGGCCCGTCGTGTCCTTACGGCCGGCACGTGTGTCCCCTAGCGGACCCGGCATGCCGGGTCCCTACGGCTGGGATCTTCTCCACAGTATAATAGCTGTTGCTGAAAGCTGAAAGCTGACGGCTGACGGCTGACGGCTGACGGCGAAAAGTATAGCCCCCGAGCGGGGGCGAGGCGCGCTGCGTTGGCTCAGCGGGCGACACCGGCCGATCGGGGGCTGGGGGTCCTGGGTGACCAGTACGCCCCTATTGTAGGATAAAGGTGTCGAATAGGTGTCAAATCGGACCGGCCGGCGGGGGAAAGGTTGCGACATTTTTGCAGAAGGGGGGCGGGCATAAAGATGGCCCCCGATCGGCTGCGGAGCCGCACTGCGTTGGCTCAGGAGGCGGCGCGCCGGCCCGGTCGGGGGCTGTTGCCCTGGTCACCCAGGACATGGTCATTGTAGGCGAGCCCTATCGAACGGGTATCGAAGCGCCGGGCGGCGCGGGGCGGGGGGTACGACATTCCTGCAGACCGGCCCGGGAGCCGGCCCCTGTTAGCGGGACCGCATGTGCGGGAAGAGGATGACGTCGCGGATGGAAGGCTGGTCAAAGAGGACCATGGCCAGCCGGTCGACGCCCAGGCCGAGGCCGCCGGTGGGCGGCATGCCGACCAGCAGGGCATTGACGAAATCGAGATCCATCTGGTGCGCTTCTTCGTCGCCGGCCCGGCGATTGGCAGCGCTTTCGGCGAACCGGCGATACTGATCCAGCGGGTCGTTGAGCTCGCTGAAGGCGTTGCCGAGCTCGAACCCGGAGCAGAAAGGCTCGAAGCGTTCGACCAGGTGCGGGTCCGTCAGGCTGCGCTTGGCCAGTGGCGAGATCGCGGCCGGGTAATCGGTCAGGAAGGTCGGCTGGATCAGGGTGGGCTCGACCAGGGTGCCGACGGCGGCATCCAGGATCTGCGGCCAGGTCATCGTGGGGTTCACTTCGACGTGCAGGGCGCGGACCCGCTCGTAGAAGCCGGTCTGGTCGTCGTAGTAGTCCGCGAAATCCAGGCCGCTGGCCTCGCGCAGCGCGTCGCGCATGGTGACCCGGCGCCAGGGCGGGGTCAGATCGATCGCGTGGCCCCGGTGGTGGATCTGGAGTGTGCCCAGGACGTCCTGGGCAATGTAGACCACGAGCCCTTCGACCAGCGCCATCATGCTGTTGTAGTCGCCATAGGCCTCATAGCACTCCATCATGGTGAATTCAGGATTATGGCGGGCGTCGATCCCTTCGTTGCGGAAGTCATGGCCGATCTCGTAGACTTTCTCGAAGCCGCCGACGATCAGGCGCTTCAGGTAAAGCTCGTCGGCGATGCGCAGATAGAGGTCCTGGTCGAGGGTGTTATGGTGCGTGACGAACGGCCGGGCGGTGGCGCCGCCGTAGAGCGGCTGCAGCACCGGGGTCTCCACCTCCAGGAAGCCGTGGCTGTCCAGGTAGCGGCGCATGGCGGTGACGACGGCGCTGCGCCCCTGAAAGACACGCCGGACCTCCGGGTTGGCGATCAGGTCGAGATAGCGCTGGCGGTAGCGCAGCTCCTGGTCCTGGAGGCCGTGCCACTTTTCGGGCAGCGGGGTGAGGCTCTTGCTAAGCAGCTGAAAGCGCTCCACATGGAGGCTTGGCTCGCCGGTCTTGGTGCGGAACAAGAAACCCTCCACCCCGAGATGGTCGCCCAGGTCGACGAGCTTCTTGAACGACTCGTAATCATACGGCGGCGTGACCAGGTCGTCGGCGCGGAAAAAGAGCTGGAGGCGGGCCTCCGCGCTCTGGATGTGAGCAAAGGAGGCCTTGCCCATGATCCGCCGGCCCATCACACGGCCGGCGGTACGCACACGCAAGGGATCGGTGGCGCGGGTGCCGTCGGCGGCGGGCGGATGGGCGGTTTCCCAGGCCGCAAACGCGGTAAGCGCGGCGGCGGGCGTATGGGTGCGGCTATAGCGGGGAGGATAGGGGTCCAGCCCGGCCGCGCGCAGCTGGTCCAGCTTGGCCAGGCGTTGTTGCTCCTGATCGCCCAACGGGAGGCCAGGGTATGACTCAGGGGTGGTGGGCATAAGGTCGGTCACTCAATTTTCAGGATGGTGTAGGCTTGCGGGCCGGCCGGGGCCGTGACCGTGACGACGTCGCCGACGCGGTGCCCCATCAGGGCGGCGCCGACGAGCGACTCGTTGGAGATCTTGCCCTGGCGGGTGTTGGCCTCGGCCGAGCCGACGATCGTCCAGGGGATTTCTTCGCCGGCGCTATCGCGCACGGTGACCCGGCAGCCGATCTCGACTTTATCGCCGCGCAGCGCGCCCTCGGCGATGATAATGGCATGGCGCAGCACGAACTCCAGGTCTTTGATATGCGCATCCAGCTGCGACTGCTCGTTCATGAACTCGTCGAGCTCCGTCTCGCTGGAGCCGCCAAAGCCGTTGAGCTGGCGGATGCTCTCCGACAGGGCGGGGCGCCGGACGGTGCGCAGCTCGGCGAGCTCTTGTTCTAGTTTCACCTTACCAGCAGGTGTTAAATAGCACGGCTTGTCACGATCGACCATAGCGTTGCTCCCGGCCGCTGCTAGCGTAGCATCGCGGCGATCTCGTCGAGGGTGTTGCGGTCGGACGAATCCAGCGCTTCGAGCCAGTGGCGGGGCGGCCCAAAGAGAGGATCGTGGGCTTCGACCATTGCGATGACGGCTTGCAGGGCCTCCCGGGCCTGGCCGCGCAGATCGTCCGGATAGGAGGCGGTGATCTCCTCGCTGTCGACGGCATATTCCAGATCCGGGCCGACGATCAGGCCCAGATTGAGGTCGACATATTCGAGATAGCCCGCGCGCCGAACCGGCGGCGTGGTCACGTCGACGTAATAGCCCTGTAGCTCGGAGTTCGTGTCGAGCAGATAGGAGAGATTATAATAGCGGCCGGGCCAGAACAGGCAAACCGCGGGCGCCTGGGCGATCCAGGGATCATGGTCGCGGATCAGCACCGTGGCCTGGGGCGGACGATAGGTCACGACGAGCGACGGCGAGTCCTCCAGGAT
>DATGEF010000158.1:0-4362 GCA_035310405.1 Chloroflexia bacterium
GGTGGCCGCCGCCGATGTGCGCTGGTTGCTGGCCCTCCTCGGCCCGATCTTCGACCGGCCCAGCCGCCGGCGGCAGGAACTCGGCCTGGATATCGCGACCTGCGCCCGGGGCGTGGAGGTCATCTGCGCGCTGCTGGCCGAGGAGGGGCCGCTGACGCGCGCCGCACTGGGTCCCCGGCTGGCCGCGCGGGGGCTTCCGACCGCGGGGCAAGCGCTGATTCACCTGCTCGGCCATGCGGCGTGGCAAGGGGCCATCTGCCAGGGACCGGACCAGGCGGGCGAGCCGGCCTATGTGCTGCTCGACGATTGGGTGCCGGCCGGGCCCACGCTGGCGCCGGCGGAGGCGACTCTGGCGCTGGTGCGCCGCTACCTGGCCGGGTACGCCCCGGCGGGCCCGGCGGATTTCGCCGCCTGGTCGGGGCTGCCGCGGGGCCCGGCGCAGGCCGCGTGGGCCGCCCTCTTGCCGGAGTTGATCGCGGTGGAGGTGGCCGGGCGGCCGGCCTGGCTGCCGGCCGGGCGGGCGGCCTGGTTGGATGCACCGCCCCCGGCCGCCCCCCTGGTCCGCTTGCTGCCGGCCTTCGACACGTATCTGCTGGGCTACCAGAGCCGCGCCCTGGCCCTGGCCCCGGAATATGCCTCCCGCATCCACCCGGGCGGCGGGCTGATCCATCCCACCGTGCTTGTCGACGGGCAAGTGGCGGGTGCCTGGCGGATGCAGCGGCGCCGCGCCGGCTGGGATGTGGTGGTCGCGCCCTTTGCTGCCCTGCCCGCCGCGGTGGCCGCGGCCCTCCCGCGCGAGGTCGCCGGCATCGGTCACTTCCTGGGAGAGGCGGCCACGCTGACCCTGCCGCCCCCGGCCTGACGGGCGGGGCCAGGGATCTACTGCTGCGGGAGCAGCGCCCCCTCCCGGATGCCCGCAACCTGGGGAACGGTGCGCTGGATCTCCGCCCCCTCCTTCTGTTCCGCGAGCCGCAATTCATAGAGTGTCTGCAAGTTCAGCCACATTTCCGCGCTCGTGCCCAGCCAGCGGGCTAAGCGTAAGGCGGTGCCCGCGGTTATGGCGCGTTCGCCTTTCAGGATCTGCGTGACGCGATTGGTGGGCACATGCAGGGCACGCGCCGCCTCGGAGGCGGTGATCCCGCGTTCCTGGAGTTCCTCAGCCAGAATCGCGCCGGGGTGTGTTGGTGTTCGTGTCATGCGGGGAGGGCCCTCCTTGATCAGTGATAGTCGACAATCTCTAGATTGAACGGCCGGGGGGCGTCGTCGGGCCACTCGAAACAAAGGCGCCACTGGGCATTAATCCGAATACTGTACTGCCCCTTGCGGGTGCCGCCTAACGCCTCAAAGTGATTACTATTGATCCGCTGCAAGTCGTGCTTATCACGTGCCGCGTCCAAAATATCCAGGCGCCGGGATGCCTGCTGCGCGAAGGCTTGAAACTCGCGGACGAGCGCCCCGCTCGCAAATTGCTCCGTCCGACGATCCCGGTATTTGGGCGGTTGGACCATAGCTCGATCATACTCTAATGTACGTGTTACGTCAAGCGTATAAGAGAGATAGAGGAATTGGATGTGAACCTGCCCATAGGCGCCATAGCGATCGGCCGCTGCTTCGCTTTTTGACGAAGACGGACAACGCGCCGTATAATGGGCAGAGCAAGCCCGGATTGGCCAGATCGCTCGTAGGAGGGTACCGCGCTGGATCAGCCCACACGCCGGCTGGATGCCGGCCACGATCCCGGGGTCGACCCGGCTCAGCGCCCCTGTTACGAGTGCGGGGGCCGCATGGTCGAGGCGCTTTTTATCCCAAGCGGGCGGTTGGTGCGCCAGGGAACTACCGGGATGTTTGGCACGTCCACGCCGATGCGATCGCTGGTTTGCCTGAATTGTGGGGCGGTGCGGTTCTACGCGGTGACGCCGCACAATTTGGAATATATTGATGTTACTCTGCGCGGCGCTGGATAACTATAATGAGCCAGACCATCCGCAAATGGGGCAATAGTTTGGCCGTGCGCATTCCCAAGGCCTTCGTCGAGCAACTCCACTGGGATGCGGACACGGAAGTCGTCTGCACGGTCGTCGCCGGGAAGCTGGTGGTGGAGCCGGCGGCCACGCCAGGGTACGACCTGGACCAACTCCTGGCGGGCATCACGGCAGAGAACCTGCCTGAGGAGATCGACATGGGACCGGCCGTCGGCAACGAGCTATGGTAGACCCTGGGCCGCCCCGCCCCCCGGATCGCCAGTAAGCGTGGTGGTCCCGGCCGACTATGAGCGCTAATGGCCCGCTGCCGCGCTCGACTAGCGCTTGTGCTATAATAGCATGTGGACCACCGGCCGCCCATCCACTGGATGGAAGGAGAACTCCCCGCCCCTATGCCGCCACTTGCCGAACAGGCTAGCCGACTCGAAGAGGCGATTGCCCGCCTCGAAGAACAGCGCGGCGTGCTCGGCGATGCCGTCGTCGATCTCACCCTGACCACTCTGCGTAGCCAGTTGCAGGCGGTGCGCAGCCAGCTACGGGCCGCCCGGGCGCCGGGGCCCCGCGTCTCCCCGGAACAGCTGCTCGCGCGGCTGCAAAGCTACCTGCCCAAAGAGCTGGCCGCCAAGATGCGGTCCAGCGACCGCATCGAGAGCGAGCGCAAGCAGGTGACGGTGCTCTTCGCCGACATCAACGGCTTCACCGCCCTCAGCGAGCGGCTGGACCCCGAAGTGGTGGCCGACCTGACCAGCGCCGCCCTGAAGGAATTGGCCGAGGCGGTCTACCAGTACGAGGGCTATATTGACAAGTTCGTGGGCGACGCGATCATGGCGGTGTTCGGTGCGCCGGTGGCCCACGAGGACGATCCGGACCGCGCCCTGCGCACCGCGCTGGCCATGCGCGAGCGGCTGGAAGCCTTTAACCGCCGCGAGGCCGAGCGGCTGGACGAGCCGCTCACGCTGCACATCGGCGTCAACACCGGCACGGTGATCGCCGGCAACGTCGGGTCGGACCTGCGCCTGTCGTATACGGTGATGGGCGACACGGTGAATACCGCCTCGCGCCTGGAAGACGCCGCCCAGCCGGGCCAGATCCTGGTCAGCCGCGACACCTACCGGCTGACCGCGGAAGCTTTCACCTTCCAGGCGTTGGAGCCGATCACCGTGAAGGGCAAGCGCGAACCGCTGACCGTCTACGAGTTGGGGCGGGCGCGGCTGCACCCCGGCAAGGCGCGCGGGCTGAAAGACCTGGGCACGACGTTCGTGGGCCGCGAGGCCGACCTGGATGTCCTGCGCGGCGTGCAGGCGGCGCTCGAGACCGGGCAGGGCCGCATCGTCACCATCACCGGCGAGGCCGGGCTGGGCAAAAGCCGGCTGCTGAGCGAGTGGCGCGCCGAGCTCGGCGAGCGGGGGCGCTATCTGGAAGGCCGGGCCTTTGCCCACACCACCGGCCTGGCCTACGGCCCCTTCCTCGACCTCTTCCGCCGGGTGGCCGGGATTCGCGACGAGGACTCGGAAGCCGAGGCGCGCGCGCGGCTGGATCGCACGATGGTCCGCCTGTTCCCCGACGATATCGAGGCCGCCGCGCTGTTTGCCAACATCCTGGCGATGCGCCTGACCCCCGAGGAGACGGCCCACCTGACCCCGCTGCGGGCCGAAGATCTGCGCGCCCGCCTGTTCGCCCACTTCGACGCGCTGCTGACCCGTCTGGCCGCCGCCCGCCCGGTCTGGCTGGTGATCGAGGATATGCACTGGGCCGACGCCGCCTCCGTCGAACTGGTCGAGCACCTGCTGGCTTTGACGGAGCGGCTGCCGCTGGCCGTGGTCGGCGTGTTCCGGTCGCACCCCGACAGCACCTCGCGGATTTTGCAGGCCGTGGCCGAAGTGAGTTACGGGGACCGCTACATCCACCTGCCGCTGGCGATCCTGCCCGACGATTCGAGCCTGCGCATGGCCACCCAGCTGCTGGGCATGGACCCGTTGTCCCCGGCGTTGCAGGCGCTGATCGTCGGCAAGGCGGAGGGCAACCCGTTCTTTGTCGAGGAGGTGCTGCGGTCGCTGATCGATCGCGGGGCGCTGCTGCGCGACGAGAGCGGCACAGGCTGGCAGACCACCGACCTGATCGAGACGGTGCAGGTGCCCGACACGCTGCAAGGGCTGCTGATGTCGCGCCTCGACCGGCTGCCCGACGAGACCAAGTGGGTGGTGCAGCAGGCGGCGGTGATCGGGCGGATCTTCCTGTACCGCGTATTGTTGCAGATGGCCGGCCCGCTCGGGGGGCTGGAAGCCGACCTGAGCCACCTGGAACGGGAGGAGTTGATCCGCGAGCGGGCCCGCGCCCCGGAGGTGGAGTACATCTTCAAGCATGCGCTGACCCAGGAGGT
>DATGEF010000159.1:0-3881 GCA_035310405.1 Chloroflexia bacterium
TACCGTGGTCGCCGGGGCGGCGGCAGGGGAACAGGACCCGTCGCCCCGCCGGTGCGCCGATCCTACACCGCTCCGACCACGCTGTCAAGGGTGCCAACACGGGCCGGGTCATCTGGGAAAGCGCCTGAATGCGGGGCGTGGATAAGACTACACACGGGCTGTGGGAGAGGGCTCCGCCCTCGAAGTACTCGCCCCACGACCGGGTTCGGGATCGGCACCTCCAGCCGCGCGCCGTGGGACCGTCCCACCCGCGCGTCCAGAGCTTCGAGGGCGGAGCCCTCTCCCACAGACGCCGGGATGGCAGTGGCGCCACGCTAGAACTGCCCAGAGCTTGCACCGAGCAGGCCGGCGGCCGGTCACGCCATTTGACAGCACCCCCAAATTGGTGTAACGTAGCCGCACCCGGCCGGGAAAGGGTCCGGCCGCGGCCGCGGCCCGCCCAATCCCTTGCGCCCCCCCCTTCCGCTCTTGCCGGCCGGCCGCGGATAGAGATCGTAGACAGCCCGTACGGGACCAAGCGTAGCCTGAACCGGAACCCGCCGTGCTGACGCGTGCATAGGAGCCATGCCCATGCCCCTCACCTGGACCGCCGCGCAGATCCTGGCGCTCGCCCCGGATGCGAGCGCCGCCTCGTCGGGCAAGCAGCTGGCCAACACCGCGAAGTGGCGGAGCCTGGGCCATGACGAGCAAGCCGCCTGGGGCGAGTGCCAGGGCAGCGGCAAAGACCCCTACCAGACAATTATCGATCTGGCGGAGCCGGCCTTTCGCTGCAGCTGCCCGAGCCGCAAATTCCCTTGCAAGCATGGCCTCGGCTTGTTCCTGATCCTGGCCGTCAGCCCCCAGGCCATGAAAGAAACCGCCCCGCCCGCCTGGGTCACCGCCTGGATCACCGGCCGGGCGAAGCGCGCCCAGGCGGCCCCCAAAAAGGACGCCCCCCCCGACCCGGCCGCCCGCGCCAAACGCGACGCCGATCGCCAGGGCAAGGTCGCCGCCGGCCTGGCCGACCTGGCCCGCTGGCTGCGCGACATCGTCCGCCATGGGCTGGCCGAGACCCAGGCCCAGCCGTACCGCTTCTGGGACACCCCGGCCGCCCGCCTGGTCGACGCCCAGGCCCCCGGTGTCGCCCGCCTGGTGCGCGACCTGGCCGGCATCCCGGCCTCCGGCGAGGGCTGGCCCGACCGCCTGCTGGAACAACTGGGCAAGCTGCACCTGCTGCTCGAAGGCTTCCAGCGCCTCGACACCCTGCCGCCCGCGGCCCAGGCCGATATCCGCACGCTTATCGGCTGGACCCAGGCCCAGGAAGAATTGCTGGCCGCGCCCGGCACCCGCGATCGCTGGCTTATCCTGGGGCAGCAGCTCGAAGAGGATGGCAAGCTCCGGGTCCAGCGCACCTGGCTCTGGGGCGCCGAAACCGAGCGCGGCGCGCTGGTGCTTGATTTCGCCCACGGCAACAGCCCGCTGGACAAGAGTCTCGTGCCCGGCACAGCCCTGGACGCCGACCTGGTCTTTTATCCCAGTGCCTACCCCCTGCGCGCGCTCGTCGGCACGCGCCACGCGGTCGCCACCCCGGTGGCCCACCTGCCCGGCTACCCGACCATTAGCGCTGCACTGGATGCCTACGCGACGGCCCTGTCCCAGAATCCCTGGGTCGATCTGCTGCCGCTGGCCCTCGAAGCGGTCGTCCCCGCCCGGCTGGACGATCGCTGGGCCCTGCACGACACGGCCGGCCACCTGCTGCCGCTGCCGGCCACCTACGACCGCGGCTGGCACTTGCTGGCCCTGAGCGGCGGCCACCCGGTCACCGTCTTCGGCGAGTGGGACGGCGACGTTCTGCGGCCCCTGAGTGTCTGGGCCGCCGGACGCTTTGTCCTCCTCGGCAGCCCCAACTCATGAGCCACGATAAGGAGGCCGCCGGTGAGCCCGACTGATTCCGCAATCCACAAGGGGAACCCTGCGGGTTTCCAGACTCCGCACGCCGCCCTCGTCAAGATGGCCCTGCTGGGCACCGAGCGTGGGATGGGGGCCTTGCCCGCCCTGGATGGGCCACTGGGCGCGATTATCGGGCAGCTGGACACGCACGATGCCGAGCGCGCCCTGCTCAGCGCCGGGGTGGCCATCGCCCTCTACCGGCGCGCCGGCCGGGTGCCGGACCGGACTCCCGCGCCGTTGCCGGAGCCCAGCGCCCTCGAAGAGCTGCCGCGCTGTAGCGCCCTGGCCGGTCACCACCTCAGCGTTATGTTAAGTGATCAGCATGACGATGTGTTGCCCGAATGGCTGGGGGCGCTGATCGCGGCCGGGCAGCGGGTCCCAGAGGAAAGCCTGGTCGCCCTGCTCGACCTGGGGCGCCGCCAACCGTCGCTCCAGGAGTTGATCCTGCCGGCGATCGGCCGGCGGGGCCACTGGCTCGCCGCCCAGAATCCGGCGTGGGATTACGGCCGCGGCGGCGACGACGAGTCCCTCTGGCAGACCGGCGGCCGGGCCGCCCGCGTGGCCGCCCTCACCCGCGTGCGCCGGCGCGATCCGGCGGGAGCCCGTGCGCTGCTGGCCGCCGCCTGGGCCAGTGAGCCGGCCGATAGCCGCGCCGCCTTCCTGGCCACCTTGCAGACCGGGCTGAGCCTGGCCGATGAGCCGTTTCTGGAAGCGGCGCTGGATGACCGCAGCAAGGACGTGCGCCAGACCGCCGCCGATCTGCTAGCCCGGCTGCCCGAGTCACAGCTGTGTGCGCGCATGATCGCGCGCGTCCGCCCGTTGCTGCGCTTTGTGGCCCCGGGGTTGCGCGCCCTGGCGGGGAAAAAGCCGAAAATCGAGGTGACCCTGCCCGCTGAGTGCGATAAAGCCATGCTCCGCGATGGCGTCGAGAAGCGGCCGCAAGCCGGCACCGGCGAAAAAGCCGCCTGGTTGCGCCAGATGATCGGCATGGTCCCGCCTCGCACCTGGTGCGACGCCTGGAACACCACCCCGGCCGTCTTGATCGGGGCGGTGCCCAAGGAATGGAAGCTGCTGCTGGAGGGCTGGGCCGAGGCGGCCACCCGGCAGCAGGACACCGTCTGGGCGCAGGCCTTCTTGTTCGCGCCCCGGGGGCCGCAAAACGCGGTGGACCGGGAAGAAATGCTCACGATCTTGCCGCCGGATCAGCGGGAAGCGATCGTCCGCGATCTGCTCCGTAGCGACCCGGATGCGCTCTATGGCAACGATTCCATCTTACCGCTGCTCTGGCAGTGCCCGGCCCCCTGGAGTGTCGAGCTGAGCCGCCTCGTGCTCGACGGGGTGCGGCGGCGCATGGCCAGCAGCGGCAGCGGGCGCGATTGGTCGTTGCACAGCGCGATGGAGCAATTCGGGCGCTATCTGCCCACGGAACTCCTCGCGGAAGCGACCACCGGCTGGCCGGAAAGCGCCCCCAAGTGGGCCGACTGGCGCGGCGAAGTCACGGAGCTGCTGGCCCTGCTCCAATTCCGCCGGGAAATGCACGAAGTCCTGAGTCAAAAGTCCTGAGTACTGAGTACGACGGGCTGACCGCGGATCGTGCGTCTGTAGGAGCGGGCTCCGTCCCGCGATGGTGGGGCGCGGGCCGAGTGCGGAATGCGGAATAAGACGACGGGCGGACGGGGCGTTTGCCGGTGCTGCCCAGCAGGGGCCTGGGGCGACATCGCGGGACGGAGCCCGCTCCTACAGCCTGAGATGGCGGCGCGCGGCGGGCCGGGTCCGCCGCACGGGGGGCGCGGGCCGAATGCGGAGTGCGGAATGCGGAGTGCGGAGTCCTGAAAGCTGATCGCTGACCGCTGGCTCGATTTTGGATTTTGGATTTTGGATTTTGGATTGGGAGACGAGGGATTGGTGATTAGGGACCAAGACCAACCAACTCAAAACTCAAAACTCAAAAC
>DATGEF010000160.1:0-8566 GCA_035310405.1 Chloroflexia bacterium
GCGCGCCTGAAACGGCTGTGGGAGAGGGCTCTGCCCTCGAAATATTCGCCGCACGACCTGGCACGGGATCGCGGCCCACCCGCGCGGCAACAGCATCGAGGGCAGCGCCCTCTCCCACAGCCGTTTCAGGCGCGGTAGCCCGTCACCTACGCCCTGTTGCCTACACGATCCGTCCGCTCCTGAACCGGCGCGGGGAGGGGGCACAAGTTGTGATTGATTACCCAACAAGGATTGCTCCTTGATGAGAATGATGTATTTTATCAGCAGAAAGTATAAGATCTGTCATTCTGAGCGCAGCGAAGAATCCGCTGGGGCGCGAGCCCACTGCCCCCAACGGGGCGATCGGGGCGGCTACGCGCCAGCGGCGAGGCCGGGAGGCTGTGGTCGCAGGGCCAGCTGCCCGCCAGCTCCGACCTGATCCATGGGGCAACGGATTCTTCGCTGCGCTCAGAATGACAATTTCTTTATCACCTTTGCTAATATTGATCCTTAGTACGATCGTGGCATTGCCGGGGGAGGGCAGATATGACTCACGCTGAAGAAATTATGCAAGCAGTTGCCGTGTTGGTGAAGCGGGAAGGAAGGGACAGCTTTACTCGGCAGGACATTCGTGATACCCTTCGATTCGACCCTAAGACCTGGCTGAACGGATACACTACTATCTTCCAAAGCATGCGGGTAGATCACGGCGGGAAAGCGTCCGTAGCTGGCAAGCGATTCCAGAAAGTGTTTCAATACGCAGACCGTGAAGCGCACACACACACGCTAACTGAGTACGGATGGCAACTACTAAAGGAATTCGAGCCTACGTGATCGCATGCTGGCGCAGGGAACGTAGCGAACAGAAGCATCCCCCGCGCTGCCATGCGCGTCGCCCCAGACCCGTTTATGCCTTCGTGTTTCTTCGTGTCCTTCGTGGATGATTTATCGTATGCCGAGGCGTGAACCATAATGACGGACGAAACCATGCTCCCCCGCACACTCCAGCGCCTCGTCAACGACGCGCTGCTAAAGGTACGGGCTGGCCCCAATCACGACCTCAACTCAGGGCATCTGTATGAGATTGGCAAGGCCGTAGGTTGGCTTGCGGGCGTAGCCCACCTGGGGGAGGCGTCACATCGCCGGCGTATCACTCTGCTAATCTTGACGGCCCGTCATGTCCTCCCCTTTTGGGAGCAGGTGCATCGTGAGGATAAGACGCCCCACCAGCTTCTGGAAGGACTGGAGCAGATCAAGGCGGGTACGCTTGACCCGGAAGGGCTGCGGCCAGCCCTTGATCAATTTGACGAGATGCTTGCTCAAGAACACATGGCAACTCAGTATGAATGGCACGCGAGGAATCCCAATCCGGGTATGTATCTTATGGAGGCGGCACATAGAGCATCTACAGTCGGCGCGGCCATATCGAATGGCGTGACCGCCATTGTCGATATTGACGAGGAGTTAGAGGAGCCAGGGGCAGCCAATTCTTCAGCCACCACCTGCGTTCTTATGGCTTCTGACGCCTATGCAGGTGGTATGGCTAAGAATCGCCTCTCAGACTCGGCGAAACGCCTAGCGTTCTGGGAGTGGTGGCTGACCGAGGCAGTGCCGGCGGCCTGGGCGAGCGCGCCAGAATAAGAGATCCTGGCTCTTTGCGTCGAGCGGGGCTATTATTAGAGAAACTGGAGTCTAATCAATGCCCAGAGAGTGCTGTTTATTAGCGGAAAGCCTAAGATTTGTCATTCTGAGTGCAGCGAAGAATCCGCTGAGGCGCGCGCCCACTACCCCCGCGGGGCGATCGGGGCGGCCAGGCGCCAGCGGCGGGGCCGGGCGGGGGCGGTCGCCGGGCCAATTGCCCGCCGGCCCCAACCCGGT
Source organism: Chloroflexia bacterium (assembly GCA_035310405.1). Taxonomy (GTDB): domain Bacteria; phylum Chloroflexota; class Chloroflexia; order QHBQ01; family JAICKM01; genus JAICKM01. The sequence goes on from DATGEF010000160.1 coordinate 1,858, forward strand.
TCGCCGGGCAGCGGATTCTTCGCTGCGCTCAGAATGACAAATTCTTTACCGTCTTTGCTAATATTTCTCCGTACTGCGATGCGCTGTGCTCAGGACCAGTGTATTCCTTCGTGTTTCTTCGTGTCCTTCGTGGATGATTTATTGCGCCCGCTGCCCTTAAAGTAGGAGCCTACTTATGACAGCACTGTGAGGGACGCCTGCTGAAAGCTGAAAGCTGAAAGCTGATCGCTCGTAAGGAGGGGCTATGTACAATCTATGGACGATGCGCGGGCGCGGCGTGGCCGCCCTGACCGGCGCTTTGCTGCTCAGCGGGAGCCTGGCGCTGGCGGTGGGGGCCCAGGGCGGGGCGCGCACCTTCCCCGAAACCGGGCACACCGTGTCGGGCCGTTTCCTGGCCTACTGGGACGGCCACGGCGGGCTGGCCCAGCAGGGCTACCCCCTCTCCGAGGAGTTCAGCGAGGTCAGCGACCTCAACGGCCAGCCGTACACCGTGCAGTATTTCGAGCGTGCCGTCTTCGAGTTCCACCGGGAGAATCCGCCGCCGTACGACGTGCTGCTCAGCCAACTCGGCACCTTCCGCTACCAGGCCCGCTACCCCCACGGCGCGCCCGGGCAGACGGCGGACCAGACGAATGGACACTACTTTGCCGCGACCGGGCATTGGGTCGGCGGCAAGTTCTGGCAGTATTGGCAACAGCACGGCGGGCTGGCCCAGCAGGGCTACCCGCTCTCCGACGAGTTCCGGGAGAAGAGCGACCTAGACGGCAAGACCTACCTGGTGCAGTATTTCGAGCGCGCCGTCTTCGAGTGGCACCCGGAGAACCCGCCGCCGTACGACGTGCTGCTCAGCCAACTCGGCACCTTCCGCCTGCGCCAGAAGTACGCATACGGCCCGCCCGGGCCGCCGTGCGTCTTCTTCCCGCCCGACAACATCTGGAACCGCAACATCGCCAGCCTGCCCATCCACCCGCGCTCGGCCGCGTACATGGCCAGCATCGGCCTGAGCGATTCCGTGCATCCCGACTTCGGCGCCGGCCTCTACGAAGGCGAGCCCATCGGCATCCCCTACACCACGGTGCCCGGCCGCCAGCCGGGCGTGCCCCTGAGCTTCACCTACAACGACGAAAGCGACCCCGGCCCCTACCCCATCCCGACCGCCGCGCCGATCGAGGGCGGGCCGAACAGCAGCGGCGACCGCCATGTGCTGGTGGTCAACCGCGACGCCTGCACCCTGTACGAGCTCTTCAACGCCTTCCCGCAGCGCGACGGCAGTTGGGCCGCCGACGCCGGCGCGCGCTGGAACCTGGACTCCAATGCCCTGCGCCCTGACGGCTGGACCTCGGCCGACGCCGCGGGCCTGCCGATCCTGCCGGGGCTGGTGCGCTACGACGAGGTGGCCAGCGGGGCTATCCACCACGCCCTGCGCTTCTCCGCGCCGCGCACGCAACAGGCGCATATCTGGCCGGCGCGCCACGACGCCGGCTCGTCCAGCAACCCCAGTCTGCCGCCGCTGGGCCTGCGCGTGCGCCTGAAAGCGAGCGTGGATATCTCCGGCTACTCCGCCGCCAACCAGGTGATCTTGCAGGCGCTCAAGGACTACGGCATGTTCCTGGCCGACAACGGCAGCAGTTGGTACCTCAGCGGCGCGCCCGACGACCGCTGGAACAACGACGAGTTGCACCTGCTCGACGGCATCCAGGGTGCCGACTTCGAGGCGGTCGACGAGTCCGGCTTGCTCATCGATGCCGACTCCGGGCAGAGCCGGTAGACCATGGTCCACCCGCTGCCCCAACGAGGTGATAAGGGCGGCCACGCGCCAGCGGCGGGGCCAGGCGGCTGTAGTCGCCAGTGAAGGCAGTGAACCCCACGGCGAAAGCCGCCGGCGACCTCCGCACCCCCGCCGAGCTGCTCGACCTGATCGACGCTCAGGGGCGCGCGGTGGCGGCGGCGCTGGCCGTGTTGCGGGGGCGGTGAGGGAAGTCTGGCGGAAGGATTCATCCACGAAGAACACGAAGCGACACGAAGCGGAGGATGCCCCACATGGTGAAAGTGTTACTGGATACGGATATTGGCTCAGATATTGACGACGCCGTTTGCCTGGCGTATCTGCTGGCCCATCCCGATTGCGAGCTGCTCGGTATTACGACCGTGAGTGGCGAAGCCGATCAGCGAGCGGGCCTGGCGGATGCGCTCTGCAAAGTGGCCGGCCAACAGGTTCCGATCTTCCCCGGCACGGAGCAGCCCCTGCTGGTCGCGCAACACCAGCCCCAGGCCCCGCAAGCTGCGGCCCTCACCCGCTGGCCGCACACGGCGGGGTGGCCGCGGGGCCGGCACCTGGAGTTCCTGCGCGATACCATTCGGCAACATCCACATGAGATCGTGCTGCTGACCATTGGCCCGCTTACCAACATTGCCTTGTTGTTCGCGAGCGACCCCGAAGCAGCATCCCTGTTGCAGGAGGTGGTGTCGATGTGTGGGGTCTTTACCCAGCGGTGGGGCCAGGCCGGCTGCTGCGAATGGAACGCCCTCTGCGACCCGCATGCCGCCGCCATCGTCTACAAAGCTGCGGTGCCACGCCATCGCTCCATTGGTCTGGACGTGACCAAGCAGGTTACAATGCCGGAGGTCGAGGTCCGCCGGCGATTTCTGGAGCACCCCTTGCTGCAAACGGTCCTGGACTTTTCCGAGTCCTGGTTTGCGCGCCGGCCCGCAATCACGTTCCATGACCCGTTGGCCGCGGCCACCATCTTTGACGCGAGTCTTTGCACGTTCCACGCCGGGGCCGTGGAGGTGGAACTGACGAGCCCGAAATCCGCGGGTATGATGTACTGGGACCCGAGTATCCCGGATGCCAAGCATGCAGTCGCCTTGGAAGTAGACGCGGGCCACTTCTTCGATCACTATTTCTCGGTTTTCCGGTAGCCCGTGCGTAGGTCAGCACGGAGACAGCGGGGCGTTAGGCCGGCGGGAGGGTGTGCCACTGCACTGCCCCGGCCCGCGTCACGCTCACCAGCGTCCGCGAATCCGCCGTAAAGCCCACCCAGGGTGCCGTCTCGGGCAGGGTGCCGAGCAGCGTGCCGGTGGCCACCTCCCAGAGATGGACCTCCGTGGATTCGGGGTCGTCGCCCTCTCCCCCGCCCGCCGCGAGAATGCGGCTATCGGGGCTGAAGGCCAGGCTATCCACCCGCGCGGCATGGGCCACCCGGCCGCGCGGTGCGCCGGTGGCGGCGTCCCAGAGGCCCACGGTGCCGTCGTCCGCGGCGGTGGCCAGCAGGCGGCCGTCAGGGCTGGCGGCCAGGGCGCCGATGCGGGCCCCATGCAGCGGCCATGGGCTGCTCAGGCGGCCCGCCGGCAGGGTCGCGAACTGGACGCTGTCGGGGCTGAACGCCAGCTGCAGGTCCCATCCTTCTTCCGCGTCGGCTTCCAACGTCTTCCCCAGGCGGCCGTCGGCCAGCCGCCAGACCCCCACCTGGTCGTAGTCCAGCGGGGCGGCGAACCATTGCCCATCGGGGCTGAACGCGATCGTCGGCGCGAACAGCGGCGTTGCGTTGTCCACCAGCAGGGGCAGCGGCGCCCGGCGGGCGATATCCCAGACCTGCACGCTCCGCTGCTGGTTCTGGCCCTCGTCGTCCGTGCTCTCGATCACCACCCGGCCGCCGTCGGGACTGACCCCGCTCCCCATCCCGTACAGCCCATAGCGAGCCAGCCGTTGCCGCACCGTCCCGCGCCCGAGGTCCCAGGTCAGGATCTCCCCATGGTGCCGGCCGGCGCTGATCAGCAGCTGGTTGTGCGCGGCAAAGGCCAGGCCGCCCACGTCGTCCCGGTGGGGCAACACGGCGCGGCGGCGGCCGGTCCCCGGCTCCCAGATGATCACGTTGTTGCCCTGGTACCACAGGGCATCGCTGTCCGCCGTGGCCAGGAGCCGGCCATCGGCGCTCCAGGCGACCGCACTGATCTGGTGCTGGCCGCCATGCAGATCGGTATGATCGAGCGTCTGGAGCAGGGCCCCGGTGCGGGCATCCCAGAGATGCACCTGCCCGTCAAAGGCCCCCGTGGCCAGGACCGCCATCGGCGCGGAAGACCGTTGCGCTGATGTAGCCCCGATGGGCCGCCAGAGTCGCCACGGTCTCGTCCGTGGCCGGGTTGAAGAGGCGCAGGGTGTTATTGCCGGCCGGGACGACGGCCCGATCGCCGCCCGGGCTGGCCACAGATCCTTCGTTTCCCTCGTCCGCATCCGCGTCACGGCGCGCTGTTTGGCCCCCCGACTCGACCAGGGACCGCAGTTCGGCAGGCGGGGGAGTCCCATCCCCCGCGGACCAGATCACCCGCCCCGCGGCGCGGTCCCAGATCGTATCATAGGGGTCGGCGATCACCACCAGGGACCGCTCGTCGGGGCTGAGTTCCACGCCGCGCAGGCTGCCCAGCCAGAACTGCTGATCGGGCTGTGCTTTCTCCATCAAGATTGCTCCATTCGCGGGCGGACTACTTCGCGCACGGCCTGGAGTCAGGGTGTTTGCCATAGCCTAGCGCGCAGGAGCTACAAAAGCTGTATGCCTATTCTACCACGTCTCGTCCGCCTCGCGCTATCCCTCCCCGCTGCTGCGGTTTGAGTTATGTGCTACAATCAGGTGACCTTAGGGACGGGGGAGGAGGCAAATCCGAGATGCGCGCTGATCGCCCGGGCCAGGAAGCCTCCGCGGCGCGCGCCCCGGCCGGGCCGTTACACTTCCTGGCCTATCGCGCCCGGATCGGCGGCGCCGGCTTACATCCCCGGGGCGCGGCCGCCACGGTGGCCCTCCTGGCTGCGCTCGATCTGCGGGACGGGCAACGGGTGCTGGAAGTCGGGTGCGGCACGGCGGAGACCCTGGTCCGGGTGGCGACCCACGCGCAACTCACGCTGGACGGGGTCGAGGTGCTGCCCGCGATGCTGCGGGTGGCCCGGCAGCGGCTGCGCCTGACCGGCCTGGCCCGCCAGATCCGGCTCTACGCGACCCGCCCGGGCGCACCCCTCCCCGGCGCAGATAACGTCTATGATCGGGTCTATACCGAGTCCGTCCTCGGCTTCCAGGATGCCGCCACCGCGGCCGGGCTCTTACGCGAGATCGGGCGCGTGCTGCGGCCGGGCGGCCTCTACGTAGCCAACGAAGCGATCTGGAAACCCCCGGTGACCCACCAGATCGCCACGGCGATCAACACACGCTGCCGGGCCGATTTCGGGCTGCCGCTGGCGGCTGAGCAGCCGTGGCGGGTTGACGACTGGACCGCCCAGATCCAGGCGGCCGGGTTACAGGTCCTGCATGCCGATCTCCTGGACTCCGCACCCCGCCCGCCTCTCGCCGGCCCCGCCGGGCGATCCTGGCGCCTGGTCGTTTCCCGGCTGCTCACCGGGTACTATCAAAGCAAACCATACTGGATCCCCGGGCTGCGGCGGCAACGGCGGCACTATCGCCGCTTGTTGCGGGCGCATGCCGGGGATGGGCTGTATCTCGAAGCCCGCCTGTTCGTGGTCCAGAAGCCCGCGGCGCGGTAAGGCACGGTCGGGCGCGGGAATAAAACAGGCACGGGCGTAGTCTGGTAAAATGAAGCGATCCGGGCACGACTCCGGGAAGCAGGAAGGGCAGGCGGGTGCAGGAGCTAACCAAGCAGGCGCGCTTCGAGGAGGTGGTCTTACCCCACCTGGATGCCGCGTATAACCTGGCGCGCTGGCTGACGCGTGACGAGCAGGATGCGGCCGACGTGGTGCAGGAAGCCTATTTACGCGCCCTGAAGTTCTTTGACGGCTTCCATGGCGGCGACAGCCGCGCCTGGCTGCTGGCCATTGTCCGCAACACCGGCTATACCTGGCTGCGCCAGAATCGGGCGCTCGACCTCGCCGTGTTCGACGAAGAGCTGCATAGCGGCGGCTGCGAGGCCTTCAACCCGGAACGCCTGCTGCTGCAACGGGCCGATCGGCAGCTCGTGCGCGCGGCGCTGGAGGAGCTGCCCGTGGAGTTCCGGGAAGTGTTGGTCCTCCGGGAGCTGGAAGGATTGTCCTACAAAGAGATCGCGGCGATCGCCGGCCTGCCCCTGGGCACCGTCATGTCGCGTCTGGCGCGCGCGCGCCAGCGGTTAGAGCAGGCCCTGACCCGGCGCCTGGACAAGGAGCGCTAAGATGAGCTGCGCCGAGACGCAAACCCTGATCCACGGCTACCTGGATGGGGAGGTCGATCTGGTCCACGCGCTGGAGATCGAGCAGCATTTGCAGGACTGCGCGGCCTGCACGCAGGTCTACCGCAATCAGCAGGCCCTGCAGGCGGCGATCCGGGGCAGCGCGCTCTATTTTCCGGCGCCGCCCGATCTCGCGTCGCGCATCCAGACGGCCGTGCGGCAGGCCGGCCCGGCGCCCGCGCCGCGGTCCCGCGTCCTGCCCTGGCGCCTGCTGAGCTTCGTGGCGGTGGCCGCCGTCCTGGTGCTGGCCCTCGGCGGCCTGCTGCGCAGCCTGACTCTGCCCGCGGCCGCCGACCCCCTGGCGCAGGAAGTGGTCGCCAGCCACGTCCGCTCGCTCATGGCCGGCCACCTGGCCGACGTCGCCTCCACCGACCAACACACGGTCAAGCCCTGGTTCGACGGCAAGATCGACTTCGCGCCGCCGGTCACCGATTTCGCCGCGCAGGGCTTTCCCCTGACCGGCGGCCGCCTCGACTATCTCGATAACCGGCCGGTCGCAGCC
>DATGEF010000161.1:0-3797 GCA_035310405.1 Chloroflexia bacterium
GAATCGGGCCGCTGGCGTTGAGGAATTGCCAGAAGACCTGCGGGATATTATGGCGCGTGGCCGGCGCGTAATAGGCGAGCTGGGCGCCGGGATCGGCGCCCAGGGTCGAGTCGCTGGTCGTGTGGCCGCCCCGATCCACCACATCCGCTACCACCTGCCCGACCCGCGAGTCGCGTCCGCCGAGGAGCGGGCCGAAGGAGGCATAGGTCGGCGCGGTGGGGTCATCGGTATCGGAGGCCAGCGGGATCTGGGCGGGATAGCGATCGACGAAGCGGGTATCGCCCACCTGCAAGCGCCCGGTCACCAGCTCGACGGTCAGCAGCCCATTGGTGACATAGAAGGGGTTGGTGGGGTCCGCCGCCGGGTGATTCAACTCCATGCGGCTTTTGTCAAAGTACTGGACCAGCCGCGCCCCCCCGTCGCCCTCGGCGTAGGCCTCTTGTTTCACCGCGCCGGGCGCTGGGCCCCAGAAATAGCCGCGGGCCGCCAGGTGGGCGGCGACGGGGCCATCCGTCCGCGCCCAGGTGCGAGCAAAGGCCGAGTGGGCAAAGGCCGGTGTGGCCGCGGGGTGCGCCAGGCTCAGCAGCGGCAGCAGGCCCCCGAGGAGCAGTAACAGCCCGGCAATTAGCCGCCACGGGCGGAGTCCGGGGGCCGGGGGCCGGATCGGCGTCCCCGGCCGGCGCAGGGATATAGGCATAGAATCCTCCAGAAGGTCAGGCGGCCGGGGCCGCAAGCGTCGCTTCGAGCCAGGCGAGCACCGCGCGGTTCTGGCGCAGGCGCATATCGACCACCAGCCGGTGAAACTCGCCGGGCGCCTGGCTGCTGAGGGCCGCCGCCTCCCGCTCCAGGCGCGTAATGAGGGCGCGGGTGAGCCCGATCTGCGCCTCCAGCAGAGGCCACCGCTGCGCCGGCGCCAGGCGGCCGGCGAAATAGAGCTTGAGCAGAAATTCCAGCCGCACATCGCGCGTATGCGGCACCGGCGTCGCCAGCCAGGTCGTCAGCGCGGCCTGGCCGGCCGGCGTAATCGCCAACCGCCGGCGCGGGGGCGCCGCCCCGCTCGTTTCGACCCCGGTGGCCGCCGCCAGGCCCCGCCGCTGTAACTGCTTGAGCAGCGCATAATGCTGGTTGAGCGGCAGCCGGCAGACATCGGCCAGGGCGCCGCCGCGGGCGAAGGGCCGGTGCAGGTCGTAGCCATGGGCCGATCCGCCGGCCAGCAAGCCGAGCAGCGCATAGGCGGCCGGCACCAGGGACTCGGATGGCCGCGGCATCGCAAACCTCTCTACTCAGAATCCGACTAGTCAATAAATGACTAGCCCATTCTAGCAGGCCGGGGCCGCGCTGTCAACCGCCCCCCGCCGCTTCCATGGAAGCGGGAAATCGGGTACAATCGGGGCATGTTGGAAGGCACTGGAGGTTTGCTATGGCCACCCTGATCGGCGCATCCGTCCCGCGACCCGATGCCGCGGGCAAAGTGACCGGCGCGACCCGCTACCCGGCCGACCTGGTGCGCGCCGAGATGCTCCAGGGCAAAGTCGTCTTCGCCGGGCGGCCCCATGCCCGCATCCGCGGCATCGAGACCCGCGCCGCCGCGGCCCACCCCGGCGTCGTCGCCGTCTTGACGGCTGCCGACGTGCCCTATAACGCCTATGGCCTGATCGACGCCGACCAGCCGGTGCTCTGCGCCGACGTCGTGCGCTATGTCGGGGACCGGGTGGCCCTGGTGATCGCCGACACCGCGGCCGCGGCCGCGGCGGGCGCCCGCCTGGTGCAGATCGACTGGGAAGACCTGCCCATCGTGGCCGATGCCCGCGCCGCGCTGGCGCCCGGGGCGCCGTTGGTCCATGCCCAGCGCGGCACGAACCTGCTCGGCCATGTCCCCATCCGCAAGGGGGACGCGGCGGCCGCCCTCGCCGCCGCCGATGTGGTGCTGGAAGGCGAATATACCACCTCGTGGCAGGAGCACGCCTACCTCCAGCCGGAGGCCGGGATCGCCTATATCGACCCGCGGGGCTGCGTGGTCGTGGAGACCGCCGGCCAATGGCTGCACGAGGATCGCCGCCAGATCGCCGCCATGCTCCAGCTGCCGGAGGACGACGTGATCGTCCGCTACGCCGCCATCGGCGGGGCCTTCGGCGGGCGGGAGGATCTCTCCATCCAGCACCTGCTCGCCCTGGCCGCCTGGAAGCTGCGCCGACCGGTGGCCATGACCTGGAGCCGCGAAGAGTCGATGACGGCGCACCACAAGCGCCACCCGATCACCGTGCGCTGCCGCTGGGGCGCCATGCGCGATGGGCGCATCACCGCCGTGGAGGCCGAAGTGCTCGCCGACGGCGGCGCCTACGCGTCGACCAGCATCGAGGTCACCAAGATCGCCACGCTCTTCGCCAGCGGCTGTTACGAGATCCCGAACATCCACGCCGATGGCTACGCGGTCTACACCAACAACGTCCCGAGCGGCGCCTTCCGCGGCTTCGGCGCGCCCCAGGCCCAGTTCGCCGCCGAGAGCATGGTCACCCGCCTGGCCCACGCTCTCGGCCTGGACCCGATCGAGCTGCGGCGCCGCAATATCTACCGCGAGGGCAGTATTGAGCCGACCCAGCACCCCTGCCCGCCCGGGGTGAGTGCCTGGCCGGTGTTGGAGCGCTGCGTGGCCGAGGCCCGCGCCCGCTTCGGCTACGGCACCCCCCGCTCGCACCCGGCCCCGCACTTGCGGCGCGGCCTCGGCATCGCCTGTGGCATCAAGAACATCGGCTACTCCTTCGGCTTCCCCGAGCAGGCCACGGCCACGGTCGAGCTCTACGGCACGGACCAGATCGAGCACGCCACGGTGCGCATCGGCGCCGCCGAAGTGGGCCAGGGTACCCACACCATCCTGCGCCAGATCGCCGCCCAGGCGCTCGGCCTGCCTTTCGCGCACGCCGCCGGCGAGGGCGAGGCGCCGCTGATCGAGATGGTCTGCGACGACAGCAGCCAGGCACCCAACGCCGGCAGCGCCTCGGCCTCGCGCATGACCTTCATGGGCGGCCGCGCCGTGCATGACGCGGCCCTGCAGGCGCTGGCCGCCTGGCAGGCCGGCGCCCGCCCGGCGCGGGCCACCGCGCAATACCGCCCGCCCGCCACCACCGGGCTCGACCCCGTGACCACCGCCGGGCGGCCGAATTATGCCTATGGCTACGTCTCCCAGGCCGTGGAAGTCGAGGTCAACACGCTGACCGGCCAGGTGCAGGTGCTGCGCATCATCAGCGCGCACGACGTCGGGCAGGCGATCAACCGCCAGCAGGTCGAGGGCCAGATCGAGGGCTGCCTGGCACAGGCCGTCGGCTATGCCCTGCTGGAACACTTCCAGATGCGCGACGGGCAGGTCCTGACCCCCTACTTCAGCACCTACCTGCTGCCGACCACGCTGGACATGCCGACCGAGGTCATCCCGATCCTCCTGGAGCTGGCCGACCCGCACGGCCCGTTCGGCGCCCGCGGCGTGGCCGAGATGCCCCTCGTGCCGCTGGCCCCGGCCATCGCCGCCGCCATCCACGAGGCCACCGGCGCCTGGGTCACCCAGCAGCCGATGACGCCGGAGCGGGTGCTGGCGGCGATCCAGGCGGTGGCGCCCCCGGCCGCACCAGCCGCCCGATCGGCGGGCTGACGATGCGCCCGTCGTGCATGACCGTCTGGCCGCGCAGCAGCGTGCGGACGACGCGGCCCTGCAGCGCCCGGCCCACATAGGGGCTGTGCGCGTGGCGGTAGCACAAGTCGGCGGCGGCGTGCGGGGTCGGGCGCTGCAGATCCACCAGGGCCAG
>DATGEF010000162.1:0-2092 GCA_035310405.1 Chloroflexia bacterium
GTTTTGAGTTTTGAGTTTTGAGTTTTGATCGCGCAGCGGTGCCGCAGGCACCTTTTTGATCGCGCAGCGGTGCCGCAGGCACCTTTTTGAGTTTTGAGTTGCGCGGAGTTGCTTTGAGCTTTGCGCGCGCCGCGGGGCCGCCGGCACAGTTGGGGGTGTTGAATTGACTGCTGCCGGGTTACGGGGCCCAGGCCCCGCTGCCTCGCAACCTAAGTGCGCCTAACCAAAGGCGGTGACCGCTTCAGCCGAGTTCCTCGGCCAGCGCGACGATGATGCCCGCCGGGCCGCGCAGGTAGCAGAGGCGGTACTGGTCCTCGTACTGGGCCACCTCACCGACGAGTTCGCCGCCGTGGGCGCGCAGACGCGCGACCGTGTCGTCGACGCTGTCGACGGTAAACATGACACTCCGCAGGCCCAGCGTGTTCGGCGGGGCGATCGCCGGTTCGCTCGCGACCAGTTGCGGATGGCGAAACTTCGTCAGCTCCAGCCGCCCGTGCCCATCGGGGGTCCGCATCATCACGATATCGACCTGGACGCCGGCGAGCCCGTTGACGCGGTCCACCCACGGGCCCTCCACCGGCATCTCGCCGTCGCGCGTCAGGCCGAGCGCGGTGAAAAACGCGATCGCGGCGGCCAGGTCGTCGACGACGACGCTGATGTGGTCCAATCTCTTGATCGTCATGGCCCTAGTATAGCAGCGGCCGGGCGCGGCGGTCAAGGCGGTCTCAACTCAAAAATGTGCCTACGGCACCGCTGCGCGAGCAAACCTCAGATCGCCAATCCAAAATCCAAAATCCAAAATCCAACCTGTTGCAACCACGGCGGCGGCCGTCCGTTCTATGCCATGGACGGGCCCCGCATTCTCATCGGTGCGGCCCGCTTACACCCCGGATCTTGATGAGCCCCATCGTGTGCTGTTGTGCGCACAGAATCAGGAGACTCACGCCATGTTCACCGCGCAGCGTCCCCGCGTCGCGACGATCCCGCCGGCCCGCCCCCGGCCGCCCCACGGGGGGCTCTTGGTCCTGGCCGGCCTGCTGGCCGGGCTGGTGCTGCTGGGCCTGGCCGGGGGGCCGGGCCGGGTGCAGGCCGCTACTCCGGTCGCCGTGCCGGCGCCGCATGTGTCGCCGCCCAAATATCCGCCGGCCCTCTTCCCGCCGCCGGCCGCGCCCACGCCCCCCTGGACGGCGCATTACAGCGGCGGCGTGCCGACGGCGCGGGGGCCCCGGGCGCCGCACCCCGTGCAGCCCACCGATGTGGTGACCGGGAGCTGGACCAATCGCTTCCCGGACCTGTATGCCGTCAGCGCCACGTCGAGCGACGACGCCTGGGCGGCCGGCGAATATGGCCACCTGCTGCATTATACGGGGGGCGCCTGGACGGCCAGCGACCCGCCCGCCCTGCGGGGAGTCAACATCGAGCGGCTCAAGATGCTGTCGGCCACGAGTGGCTGGGCCAGCACCGAATACCAGGCCTTTCAATACGACGGCACCACCTGGCAGGAGCGGAGCACCGGCCTGACCGATACGCTCTCGCTGGGCACGATTGCCCCGGCGGCGCCCAACGACGTCTGGGCGACCCTCTCCTACGATAGTGCGTTTGGTGAGGCAGAACTGGCCCATTGGACCGGGACTCGCTGGATCACGGCCTCGCTCGGCCTGACGGACACAGTCTTACTGGAAGATATTACCATGCTGAGCCCCAGCGATGGCTGGGCCGCCGGCACCGAATTCAAGCCTGAGCCGTCCCCGGCGCGCGCCTGCCTCTTCCATTATGACGGAGCGCACTGGACCGTTGCGCCGGCGCCGCCGGGGGCCGCCTACCTTTATAACATCTGGGCCAATGCGAGTGGCGAGCTCTGGGCGCTGGGCGCGCCGACCAACAGCCCGACCTTCTTTTATCATTACAGCGCCGGGGCCTGGACGGGCTGGGCCGCCCCGCCGAACGTGGACCCCTACGCCCTGGCCATGGCCGACTCCAGCAACGGCTGGGCCACCGGCGCGGGCGGGATTCTCCATTGGGATGGCACGGCCTGGACGGTGGAGTACCAGGGCCGCACCACCTATGCGCTGGCCGCGGCGCCCGGCGCGGC
>DATGEF010000163.1:0-4469 GCA_035310405.1 Chloroflexia bacterium
GACCGGCCATCATTTTTTGCCGATCCGGCCCCGCACCGCCCCGACCTTCTGGCAGCCCGCCCATATGGGCCGCATCGCCAGTGTGGACGAGCTGAAAAAACAGGGTTAACCAGTCTAAATCACAGGACCGGCGCTCAGGACCAGATCTTATGTATATTTTGGGTATTTCCTGCTTCTATCACGATGCTGCGGCCTGCCTGGTGCATGACGGCGAAGTGATCGCCGCGGCCGAGGAAGAGCGCTTCACCCGCAAGAAACATGACGCCGACCTGCCGCAGCAGGCGATTGCCTACTGCCTGCGCGAGGCCGGCATCACCGCCGATCAGCTCGACGCGGTCGGCTTCTACGAAAAGCCGCTGCTGAAATTCGAGCGCATCTTGCAGTCCACCCTGCAAAACTTCCCACAGTCCTGGGGCATGTTTACCAAGGCCATGCCGGTCTGGTTCCGGCAGAAGCTCTGGATCCAGACCGAGATCGAGAACGCGATCGGCAAGAAAGTGCCGATCTATTTCGTCGACCACCACCTCAGCCACGCCGCCAGCGCGTTTCTGGTGTCGCCGTTCGCGGAAGCCGCCATCCTGACCTTCGACGGCGTCGGCGAGTGGACGACGACGGCCTACGGCTACGGGAAGGGCACCGAGCTGGAGATGACGCAGGAGATCCGGTACCCGCACTCCCTGGGGCTGCTCTACAGCACCTTTACGGCCCATGCCGGGTTCGAAGTCAACGAGGGCGAGTATAAGCTGATGGGCCTGGCCGCGTATGGGCAGCCGACCTATTACCAGCAGGTGCGCGACATCGTCGATCTGCGCGACGACGGCTCGTTCCAGCTCGACATGAGCTATTTCGCCTACCACTACAGCCTGCATTCGATGAGCGACAAGTTCGTGCAGGTTTTCGGCCCCCCGCGCGCCCCCGAGTCGCCGATGGAGGACCGCTACGCGAACATTGCCGCATCCATCCAGAAGGTGACCGAAGAGGTCATGCTGGCGGGCGCCCGCGCGATCCGGCAGAGCACGGGCAGCGATTATCTCTGCCTCGCCGGCGGCGTGGCGCTGAATTGCGTGGCCAACGGCCGCATCCTGCGCGAGGCTGGCTTCAAAGACATCTGGATCCAGCCGGCCGCCGGGGACGCGGGCGGCTCGCTCGGCGTGGCCACATTCCTCTATTACAAGCTCTCCGGGCAGCCGCGCCGCTACGTCATGCACAACGCGTATCTCGGGCCGGCCTACCCAGATGACGAGATCCAGGCCTTCCTGCAAGGCAACGGCATCGCCTACCAGGAGCTGAACGACGCCGACCTGGTGGCGACGGTCGGCCGGCTCCTGGCCGAGAACAACGTGATCGGCTGGTTCCAGGGCCGCATGGAGTTCGGGCCGCGCGCCCTGGGCGCCCGCTCGATCCTGGCCAACGCCAGCCACCCGCAGATGAAGGATATCCTGAACGAGAAGATCAAGCACCGCGAACAGTTCCGCCCGTTCGCGCCGGCCGTCTTGCTCGAAGAGACGCCCAACTATTTCGCGCTGGGGCCGGAGCATGAAAGCCCCTATATGCTGCTGGTGGCCGATGTCCACCCCCAGCACCGCGCTCTGCTGCCGGCGATCACCCATGTCGACGGCACGGCCCGCCTGCAAACCGTCACCGCGCAGGAGAATGGGCTCTATTATCAGGTCATCCGCGAGTTTTTTCGCCATACCGGCGTGCCGGTGATCGTGAACACCTCGTTCAACGTGCGCGGTGAGCCGATTGTCTGCACCCCGGCCGAAGCCTATAATTGCTTCAGCCACACCGATATGGACTACCTGGTGCTCGGCCATTGCCTGGTCACCAGCGCGGCCAAGAAGCAGATCGCGGCCTATCCAGGCCGCAAGGGGCCACGCGTCAAAGAAGAAGTGATCGTATGAGAACGATCAGCGGTCAGCAATGTGCTACGCACCGCTGCGCGAACAGCTTTCAGCAGTGAGCCCTGGGGCGCCGGAAAGCTGAAGGGGGAGGAAACGATGTTATCGCGTTTGTCGGTATTGGGCAATTTGTTCGGGTTCATGGTCAGCGGCAACCGCAAGTTCTGGCTGCTGCCGCTGGTGCTGAGCCTGATGATCGTCATGCTGTTGATCGTCGTCGGCGGCGCGTCCGCGATCGGCGCGTTCATCTACCCGCTCTTCTAGCCCGATGCACCCCCCGAAGGCGTTGGCGCCGCCCGTCCGCTGGGCGCTGGTGATCGGGCTCTGGATCGTGCTGCTGGCCCTGCTGGGGCTGGCCTTCCGCAATTTCAGCTGGGTGACGAGCTGGGCCTCCGGGCTGTTGCTGAGCTGCCTATCGGTCTGCGGGGCGGTCATTGCCTTCTCGCTGATCGCCGCCGCGATCCACCTCTCCGCCGATACCATCCGCGGGCGCTACCCGTACCCATGACCGAACCCCTGCCCGATAGGCCGCGCGGTGCCCCGCCGATCGGGTCGGTTTCCCGTAGGCTATAATAGCGCGATGGAAAATTCGCGGCCGTTTTTAGCCGTCGACCCGCGCCGCTCGCTCGATCGGGGCGATGGGCTGCTGGGCGGGAGCCTGTTCCTGGGGAGCCTGGCCCTTTATACGGCGACGCAAACCCGCGGCCTCAGCTCGATCAGCACCGACTCGAATGAGCTGGTGACCAAGAGCGCCCTGGTCGAAGTGGCGCATATGCCGGGGTCGCCGCTCTACGTCTGGCTGGGCAAGCTGTTCAGTCTGCTGCCGGTCGGCCAGGAAGCCACCCGAGTCACCTGGATGTCCGCACTGCTCGCCGCGGTGGCCGTGGGCACCCTGTATGTCGTCACCAGCCGCTTCGTGACCGGCGAGCGAGCGGCCGCGGCCGGCGTGGCGCTGGCGTTCGCCCTATCGCTCACCTTCTGGTCGCAGGCGGTGATCGCCGAGCTCTATGCCCCGAACATGGGCGTGATGGCGCTCGTGATCTGGTGCCTGCTCGAATGGGCGGCCTGCCGCTCTGCCCGGCCGGGCGCCCCGGGGCGGGCCGATCCGCGCGCCGGCCGCCGCTGGCTGCTGGCCGGGGCCGGGCTCTTCGGCGCCGCGCAGGGCATCCACCTGTCCGACCTGATGTTTATCCCGGTCTTCGGCTTATTCCTGCTCCTCGGCTGGCCCCTGGCGCCCGTGGCGCCGGACGCGCCGCCACGGGACACCTGGCGCCGGCAGGTACTCGGCGGGGTGCGGCGTCTCGATTGGCGCGGGGGCCTGGCGGCGTTGGGGGTGTTCGCCCTGGCGCTGCTGCCCTACGCCTGGCAAGCCACGGCGGTGAGCCGCTTCCCGATCGGGGAAGGCCGGCCCCTCGCGGCACCGGGATGGCCCTTATTCTACGCCTTCACGCTCGACGCTTTCTCGGCTTGGCGCCTGGCCATCCCGCCGGCCTCCTGGCCCGACCATACGGTGCTCGTGCTTCACCTGCTGGAGCGCAATATCGGCTGGCTGCTGCTGCCCTTCATGCTGGCCGGCTACTGGCAGCTGCTGCGGCGCCAGACGCGCCTCTTTTATCTGTTCGCCGGGATGGCACTGGAGAACCTGGTCTTCTACGGCACCTACCGCGCCCCCGACGTCGACGTCTTCTTCATCCCGGCCTACTGGTCGCTGATGCCTATGGTCGCCCTGGGCCTGGTCTGGGCCGCGACCGCCGGCGCGCGGATCGTCGCCGGGGCGCGCGGGCCGCGGGTGGTGGCGCGGCTGCCCGCCCGCGGCCGCCGCGGGATCGTGCCGCTGGCCCTGGCCGGCCTCGTTCTGGCCGCCTGCGCGCTGGAGTGGCGGGACAACTTCACGATCAACGACCAGGCCGCCGATGTCGCCTTCCGCGACTTCTACGCCAATGTCTTCGCCACGTTGCCCCCGGACGCCTGGATCTTCCACCACGGGGCCTCGATGGGCTACGACCTGCTCTATTACACCCAACTGTACCAGGTACGGCCCGACCTGCATCCCGTCGTCGGCATGCAGGAAGGCGAGCCGGCCAACCCCCCCTGGCCACCCGGCCCGGCCTATGCCGGGGTGCTCAAAAATGACTTCTTCGTGCCGGGCTTCCTCTGGGACCCGACGGGCGCGAACAACAAATGGTACACGCCCGAGCTGTTCGGCATGTTCCGCTGGACGGGCATTGTGCGCACCGGCTGGCTGACCCTTTACCGGCTCAGTCCCAACAATGCCCCCCCGGCCGACTGGCTGGTCCCGGCCGGGGGGCCGGCGGCCATCCCGGCGCGGCGGCTCGCCGTGCCGATGGCGCCGGGCCTCACGCTCACCGGGGTCGACCTGCCGCCGATCGCCGGGCCGGGCCGGCCGCTGCACATCGTGCGCTACTGGCAGGCGACAACGCCCACCCTGCCCTACCTGGCGACCGTGCTCGGCGACCACCGGGCCGTCGAGGCCCATGTGCCGCTGGAGGACCAGCTGCCGGCCTACCTGGCGGCCCGCCAGATCGACCCGGCGCGCCTCCCCACCTA
>DATGEF010000164.1:0-7450 GCA_035310405.1 Chloroflexia bacterium
TGGGGGGACGGCGGCCCGCGCCCGGGCGCGGGTGCTGGCGTGACCCTGGCTGGGCGGGCGGCGGGAGGCCCTCACCCGGCCCTCTCCCGTGCGCGGGAGAGGGTTCTTGCGCCATCCGGGGCGGGGATCACCACCCAGCGGCTGAAGTTCGCACGCCTCCGCGAGTCCCTCGGGGTGTCGCGAGTGGTCCCGGCGACACCCCGTCAGGGGGGCTGGAGCGCCCTGCCTGGTGCAAGTTCCAGCGACTCCTTGGGCCAACGCTGGGCGAGGAGTGAGCACCCCCAGGTACGAGCGCGGGTGGGGCAACGTTCGCACGTCGGCGTGCTCACTCCTCATCACCCAAGGGGTCATTTGAGGCTGCACTAGGCCCGGGGTCTGCGCATGATGCGCCATCGTCACCCTCGCCCGCGCACGGGCGAGGGCCGGGTGAGGGCCCCCGGCGCCGGGGGAGCGCGGTCGCGCCGGACCGGATCGCCGGGCGCCAGGTTAGCCGCCCGCGGGCTCGTTTTTCGCCGCCTCGACCAACAGCTTGAGCCGGCGCAGCGCGTCGGTGGTCATCCCGTCGAGATCGCGCTGCACCAGGCCGCCGAGCAGCGCCAGGCCGGGGATCAGCAGCTCATACTCGATCGCCAGGGATACCCGGACCCGGGGGGCGGCCGCCGGGTCGGGGGGGGCCTGCTCGCTGAAGCGCCAGATGCTGCGGCTGCGCACACCGCCGCTGGTGTCGCTCACCAGCAGGTGCGGCGGCTCCGCTTGGATCACCGTCATGTGGGCGGTGAGCGGGAAGCCCCGAAAGCTGCCGCGGGCTTCGACCTGGGCGCCGGGGCCGGTCGCCTGCGCACTCAACAAGCGCACACTCTTGAACTCCGCCTGGATGCGCGGCAGGTTACGATAATCGGCCACGAAGGCGAAGATCTGCGCGATCGGCGCGTCGATCAGGATAAAGCGGGCAATGCGGGGCATGGGGCCGGGCCGGCCCCTTACGCCTGGCCCGGCGGGTTCACGTAGTAGACGAGGCCCAGGGCCCCCGGGCCGGTATGGACGGCGACCACCGGGCTGACCGGGCTGGAGTACATGGCGCGGGCCTGGGGCATGCGCTCCAGGATATTGGCCCGCAGCTGGTCGGCGTCGGCCTCGGCCAGGGCATGGCCCACGGCCGCGGTGTATGGCTGGGTGCCGACGTACTGCGCCATGATCTCGACGATCCGCTCTAAGGCCTTGCGCCGGGTGCGCACGCGCTCCAGCGGCTGCACAAACCCATCGCGCACGGTCAGCACCGGCTTGATCTGCAACATAGTGCCGATAAAGGCCGTCGCGCCGCCGATCCGGCCGCCCCGCTGCAGATTCTCCAGCGTGTCGACCACCAACAGCACCTGCATGCGGGGCACAATGCTCTCGATCAGGGCGACGCATTCCGCGTGCGAGTGCCCCTCAGCCGCCGCCTGCGCCCCCGCGATCACCTGGAGCCCGGTGCCCATCCAGGCCGACAGACTGTCGATCACCGTGATCGGCACGCCCCGGCCCTCCATCTCCTTGGCGGCCAGGGTCGCCGAATTAATCGTGCCGCTCAGCTTATGCGAGAGGGTAACCACGATGATGCTGTCGTGGTCCTGGGCCAGCTCTTCATACACGCGCAGGAACTCGCCCTGGCTGGGCTGGGAGCTGGTGGGCAGGGCCCGCGACTCTTTCATGCGGCGGAAGAACTCGTCCGGGGTCAGGTCGGCGTGCTCACGGAAGCTTTGCTGGCCGAACTGCACCGTCAGGTCGGCGATCCGCAGGCCATATTTCGCCACCAGGTCGTCGGGGACATGGGCGGTGCTGTCTGTGACAAAGCCGATGCGCGCCATTGGTGAGGAACCCTCCTACTTTAGGGTTAATTGCGGGTTAGTGGCGGGTTAGTGGCGGGGCCGATCCGCGGGATCGGATCAGCGGCCGAGCCCAATGCTGAACAGCCAGAGGAGCCCAATGGCGCCGGCCAGGGCCGCCGCGATCAGGCCCAGCCGCCAGAGCCACCCCGCCAGCCAGACGCGGCGGCCATGTGCGGCGTGCCGCTGGTGCCCTTGCGCCAGCCGATCGCGGCCGGCGCCGGTGGGCTCCCGGCCGGCGACGTACCGCAACCACCAGGCGCGGTGGCAATAGCTATAGCTGCCTAGCTCGCTGGCGCGGACGATATAGCTGGTGGCGCGTGCCGCCGGCCGGTCGGGCGCCGGGGGCGCGGCGCCCGGGCGGATCGGCTGGGGCGGCCGGCGGCGCGCAGGCATCCGTTACGCCTCGGTCTCGTCCTCGCCCGCGAGCGCATAGCGGGCCGGCGGGATCGGGGTCCCGGCCGGCAGATGCTGCGCCAGCGCGGCGGTCAGGATCTGTTGCTGGATGGCGAAGGTCAGGTCGCCCCGGGTGCGTTCCAGGACGCCGCGCACCAGGTCGGTGGTCCGCCGCAGCCCGTTCGTTACGGCGTCCGGGTAGTCGATCGTCACCAGCAGGCTATAAATATCTTCCATGATCCGCAACACCTGCTCGCCCCGCGCCATCTCGCCGTGGCGGATAATATCCAGCACGTAGCGCCGCATCTCCCCGGCCGCCTCGCCGAGCCCGTTCAGATAGGGGGCGGCCTCGACTCCGAGCCCGGCCGGCTCCGGCAGGGCGCGCCCGGCCACCACGGCGAGGATAATGCTGGCTTCGGCGAACTCTTTCTGCGCATCCTGGACATAGCCCGCCCAGTAGACGTCAGGCGTCTGGGCCAGCTCCGCCCGGGTGGCGGCGACCTGCGTGGCCGCCTGGGCCAGCAGCTCAGCCGCGCGGTCGAACTCGGCCCGGTGGGTCGCGCGCACCGACTGGGCACAATTGCGGATCGTGGCCCGGGAATCGGTCAGGGCTTTTTCCCGGGCGCGGTTCTTGGCGTCCAGGTCCCGCAGCAGGCTTTCGCCGATCTGTTCCAGGTGCGGTCCCGAGTAAATCATGACGCTTACTGCGCCGCGGGCGGCGTGCGCCCGTTCTTGCCCGGCGGTTGGTAGCGTTTACTGCTGCGCCGGCGCGCCGGGCCCGCCGGCGCCACCGGCACGCGGACCTCGGGGTGCGGCGCCGGGCGGGCGGCGGCCACGGTCCCACGCGAGTTCTTGGCCGGTCCCGCGGCGGCCGGGGGCGCGTTGCGGCTGCGCAGGCTGCGCACCACGAACCAGGCAATCAGCGCGACGATGAGCAGGGCAATCGGGAGATCGAGCGGGCGGAGCGCTTCCCGCACCTGCCGGGGGGGCCAGGTATAGCCGGCCCAGGCCAGGGCAAAGGACCAGGGAAACGAGCCCAGGAAAGTGTAGAGCAGAAATTTAGGGAAGTTCATGCGCGCCACGCCCGCCGGGAAGGAAATAAAGGTCCGCACCACGGGCACCAGGCGTGAGAAGAAGGCGGTGGCCTCGCCCCAGCGGGCAAACCAGCGGTCGGCGGTATTGAGGTGGTGCGCATTGATCAGCACATACTTGCCGTAGCGCTCGACCAGCGGTCGGCCGCCCAGCGCGCCCACCCAGTAGGCCAGCGCGGAGCCCAGCGTGCAGCCGATGGCGCCGGCCAGGCCGGCAATCACCAGGTCCCCCCAGCCATGGACGAGATATTGGCCGGAGAGGGGCATAATCACCTCGCTCGGCAGGGGAATACAGGCGCTCTCGATCGCCATCATCAAGACGACTCCGAGCCAGCCCACGGTATGATACAGACCTTCCAGAAACGACCAGAGTTGATTTTCCAGACCGTTCAAAAACTGCAACCGGGCATCCTCCTGTCCCTCTGTGCAAACCAGCGAACCCCGGGGCGCAACTGGCCCGGGCACATCGCGCTTATTGTACCCGATAGCCTACCGCGATGCAAGCGCTCAGGCCCGCTGAGTCTGCTGGCGCCAGCGCGCCTCGACCTCGGCCGCGGCAAAAAAGGGGGTAAACACCCGGGTCCACTTGTGGGGCAGGTCGGCGAGTTCGATGATCTGGTTGCCTGGATAGCTGACCCCGGCCGGGGCGGGCTGGGTGCCGCTCGCGATCCACGGGTTATCGACAAACAGCCGCAGAACGGCCCCCTGAGCGTCGACACTGTAGCCGACCAGCAGCTCATCATGGGTGCCGATGCCCAGAGTTGTGGGATTGACGAGCAGAATCACGGGCGCGCCCAAATCGATCGCCGCGGCGAGGTCGGCCACGGTCCCGTGATCATAAGAATGGGCGAGGAAGCCGTTGCGGCGGGCGATCGCGGCGTTCTGGCTTTCAAAGGTGCCGCCGAAAAACGGCACCTTGATCATCTCCTGGAAAAAGCTGCGCGCCGTCTCATAGGTGCCATAGTGGGCCGCGTCGTAGACCGATAGGGCCATCGCCGTGGAGAAGGCGCCACAGCCCATGCTGTTGTTATAGGCGTCCGGCTCCTGGCTCAATTGGTAGAGATGCACCGGATTCGTGGGCAGGCCATGCACCACTTCGCCCGTCGGTCCATCTGCCATAGTGTGTCCTCCCGAGGCGCTCATGGGGAGCCGGAAAGTATCACAGGCGCCGAATTAGCCTGCAATTCGGCGCCTGCACTTGTCCGGTTTAGGTTGCGGGAGCGGGAGATGGGATTCGAACCCACGACATTCTGCTTGGGAAGCAGACACTCTGCCAACTGAGTTACTCCCGCGAGCAATGCCGAGGTATACCGCACATCTCAGAAAGACAGCCTGCACACAACGGTAACTTGCAGGGAGTATTGTACCACAGTTCGCCCCCGCCGTCAACTCCCGCGGGCGGGCGGCGAGCCTGGGGGTGCGGCATAGGTCGCGCCCCCCGGAAAGGCGCGTATGGCTTGCCAGCGGCGGATCGGCGTGCTATAGTACACCCAGGCCACCTGTTGGCCCGAACACGAGATAACGGCGGCGCGCCGGCCGCCCACGCTGTGAGGATCAACACCACGTATGAAGTTGGTGACATACGCAACCGAGGACCAGAAGCAGGGGGTCGGGCTGGTCACGCCGGGCGGGCAGATCGTCGACCTGGGGCGGGCGCTCGATTGGGCGACCCCGGCGGCAGGGGCCGATCCCGGCCCACGGCCGGGCAGCGTGATCGCGCTGCTGCAGGCCGGGCCGGCGCTCCTGGCGCGCGTGCGCGGGGTCGCGGATCGTCTGGTGGCCCAGGATGAAGTGACGCTCGCGGGGCTGAGCCTGCCGGGCGGCACCCGCCTGCTCGCGCCCCTGCCGCGCCCGAATAACGTGCGGGATTTTTACGCGTTCGAGCAGCACGTCAAAACGGCCCGCGCCCTACGCGGCGCCGAGATGATCCCCGAGTGGTATCAGATCCCGGTCTTTTACTTCTCCAACCCCGACGCGATCTACGGCCCGGATGCGCCGGTGCCCGTGCCGCAGGAGACAGCCGAGCTGGACTACGAGCTGGAGCTCGCCTGCGTAATCGGCCAGGCCGGCCGGGACATCCCCGCGGAGCAGGCCGAGGCCTTTATCGCCGGATACATGGTGATGAACGACTGGAGCGCACGCGATGTGCAGCGACTCGAGATGAAGATGAACTTGGGCCCAGCCAAGGGCAAAGACTTCGCGACCAGCCTGGGCCCCTGGCTGGTGACGCCCGACGAGCTGGCCGACACGCGGCTCGGGCAGGGCGCCGATACGCGCTACCGGCTGGAGATGGTGGCCCGGGTCAACGGGAAAGAGTACAGCCGGGGCAACGCGGCGAGCATCACCCACACGTTTGCGCAGATGATCGCCTTCGCCAGCCGCGACGTCTGGCTCCAGCCCGGCGACGTCATCGGCTCGGGCACCGTGGGTACCGGGTGCATCCTGGAGCTGCGCCCGGAAACCGTCGGCGGCTGGCTTCAACCGGGCGATGTGGTGGAGATGGAGATCGAGCGGCTGGGGATCCTGCGCAACACGGTCGTCGCGCGGGGAACCTGACTCGTCCGTCCCTGACGACTGACGACTGGCGACTGGCGACTCGTTCGTCCCTGCCTACTGCCTACTGCCTACTCGTCCGTCACTGACGACTGACGACTGACGACTACAATGGACACCGAGCTGCTGATTACGCTATATGAATACTTGACCTGGGCGCGGAACCGGATGCTGGATGCGGCGGCCGGGCTGACGCCGGAGCAGCTGCACCAGGCGGAGCCGGGCGGGTATGGGGCGATCTACGCGACGCTGGTCCACATGGCCGTGTCGGAGTGGATGTGGCTGGAGCGCATCGAAGGGCGATCGCCCGCGGCCCTGCCCGGCGCGGCCGAGTTCCCTGACCTGGCCGGCCTGCGGACCTGGTGGGACGCGGTCCACGCCCGCAGCATGGCCTACTTGCAGCGCCTCGATACGGCGGAGCTGCGGCGCGAGATCCACTATACGGGCCCCGACGGGCACGCCTACCAGCGCCAGGTCTGGCACGCCCTGCTGCACGTGCCCAACCACCAGACGGAGCACCGCGCCCAGATCGCCGGGCTGCTGACCCGCTTCGGCGTGCCGGCGCCGCCGACCGACCTGGTCGTGTTCCTCAAGGTGCCGGACGCGTAACGCTGGCCGGGAGCCGCGGATGACGCAGGATGCCTGGCGGGCGCGGGAGGCCAGCAGTCAGCTGGTGGACTCGGCGCCGGCGCTGCTGACGGCGGCCCCCGCGCGCCTGGCGCCGCGCACCTACCGGGTGGTGCCCACCGGCGGGGCCGCGCCCGCCGCGGTCTATGCGGCGGGGGGCCGCGCGCCGGGCCGCCTGCTGCTGGAGAGTGCGGCCCCCCGGCCGCCGCTCGGCCGCTACTCCTTCGTGACCGGCGCCCCCGTGCTCTACCTCTGGCACCGCGCCGGGCGCACGTTCCTGCAGGTGGCCGGCCGGCCCGCCGTGTGGGCCTGGGTGGGCGACCCCTTCGTCGTGCTGCAAGCGCTGGCCGCGCGCTACGCCGAGGCGCCCGGCCCGGCGCCGACGCCGTTCCCGGCCGGGCTGGCGGGATACCTGGGCTACAGCCTGCGCCGCTGGATCGAGCCGGGGCCGGTGCGCCTACCCGCCCGGCCCGGCCTGCCCGATTGCTGGCTGGGCCTCTATGACAGCACTTGCACCTTCGATCACGCCGCCGGCACGGCGACGCTCAGCGGCCCGGCGGACGGCGCCGCGCTCGATCGCTGGGTGCGGGCGTTGGAGCGCGCCGCCCACGGCGGGCCGGCGCCCCCGCCGCCGGCCCCCGTCGCGGCCGCCACCGTCGGGCGCACCTTCGGGCCAGCCGGCTATCAGACCGCCGTCGAGACCGTGCAGGCGGCGATCCGGGCCGGCAGCGTCTACCAGGTCAACGTGAGCCAGCGCTTCGTCGTCCCCTGCGCCGACCCCGGCTGGACGATCTATAACCGGCTGCGGGCGGCCAATCCGGCGCCCTTCGCCGCCTATCTCGCCTTGCCGGGGGCCAGCGTGATCAGTGCCTCGCCCGAACGGTTCCTGCGCGTCACCGGCACCCAGGTGGAAACCCG
>DATGEF010000165.1:0-3947 GCA_035310405.1 Chloroflexia bacterium
CCCCTCGCCCCTCCCCGGCGCGGTTCAGGAGCGGACCGATCGTGCAGGCACCGGGTCGTCGATGATGGGCTATGGCCTGCGCCTGAAACGTCTGTGGGAGAGGGCTCTGCCCTCGAAATACTCGCCGCACGATCTGGCGCAGGATCGGGGCCCACCCGCGCGGCCAGAGCGTCGAGGGCAGAGCCCTCTCCCACAGTCCGAATGACAACGCATCCACCCCGTCACGACCTATGCAAGCGTACTCGTGTTCTACGCCGCTTGCCCGCCACGATCGGTCCGCTCCTGAACCCGGCGCGGGGAGGGGAGAAGACAATGGGCCGGCCGGGATGCAAAAGCCTGCCGAGCACCCCGGCGGGCTGGGTGCCCCCGGGGACGCAGCCCCGTCTAGCGGGACGAGCGCGTGGTCGCGATGGCGGCCTGGGTGGTGGTCGTGCTCGTGCCGGCGAGGCTGCCGGCCGCCGGGACCAGGCTGTTGGTTTGCGCCGCGCTGGCCGTCGTGGTCGTCGTGCTCGCGCGCTGGCCGGTTCCGCCATTCCAGACCGCCGTCCAGAGCGCCGCGAGTCCGGAGATCACGGGGCTATCCGCCGCGCCCGCATAATATTGCGCTGGATGGCGGGATCGGGTTTTTGCTGCGCGAATTGGCTGGTCATGGCGTGTTGCCTCTTGGTCGATACGGTGCTCGGCTATTGCTTGATGAGTTTAGTCTACCGCCGCCGGCTTAAAAAAGAGCCGAGAATTATGAGATTTTCCTGAGACTTTGCCGCGCCGCCCGGGCCGCTGGGTCCTAGCGCTGACGATTCTCTAATGATCCGCATGCCGTTCTCTAATTTTTGGATGCTATAGTGAGTCGTATACCCCGCCCCGCCGGGGGACTCCCTGCAGGGATCGACAACCAACCAGGATACACCGATACAGAGAAAAAGGAGACAATATGGACTTTCAGGCACTATTCGGGTCGCCTCTCGCCGCGATCTTGCTCGCGATAGCGATGCTCGGCCACCACACGACCAGCGCCCCCCAGGTATCCGCTCCCGCGCTCGCGGTCCGGCCCCCTTCTGCCGTGTTTTTGCAGACGGCCCCACCGGCCGCCACGACGATCACCAAGGCGCAAGCGGAACTGGCCGCCCTGGCGGCCAGTCCCGGCCAGACCGTGGATCACACCCGCTTGAGCCAGGTGAACGGCAAAGCGGTGTATGACGTCGATTTCGCGAACGGCGGGGGCGCCCAGGTGGATGCGACGACCGGCGCCATCATCGTGAGCGAAGCCGCCGGCATGGACCACGGCGGCCGCGGCGGCCGGGATGGCGGCAACCAGGCGGCCCTGGCCGCGAAGGCCACGGTCACGAAGGCCCAGGCCGAAGCGGCGGCCCTGGCGGCGAGCCCCGGCAACACCGTGGATCACAGCCGGCTGGGCGACGACAACGGCACCGTGTTCTGGGATGTCGATTTCAGTAACAGGGGGGGCGTCCGCGTGAATGCCCTGACCGGGGCGATCCTGGCGCGCGAAGCCGCCGGGACCGACCACGGGGGGCACGCGCCCGGCGCGGCGCCCGGGAATCGGTAAGCGCGGCGGCACGCCTTAATCAACCGCATCGTTAGTGACGAGGGTGGGCCAGAGGATCTGGCCTGCCCTCGTCCTGGGGCGGGACGCCTGGCGGCTAAAGCCGCGGCAACAACGGGCGACGCCCGCCTCCGCGGGCTGACGTGTTATCGCTAGTGCAGGTTCCGGTCGACCGGTTGGGGTTACATACCGAGGAGTGAGCACCCCCAGGTGCGAACGGTGGGGGCGCGACCCGTTCGCACCTGGGGGTGCTCACTCCTCATTCCCCAATAGTTGGCTTGATCCGGCACTAGGGGGCGGTTGGCGCGGGTCGTCGCCCGGTGTCTCCTTGCGGCCCCGGCGCTGAGGTTGCTCAGCATGCGGCACGGCACGCCGTGCCCCTACCACTGCCTAACGATGCACCAGCGGACCAAACGGGCGCACCATGGGACCAAACGGTCCCACCATCTGACCAAACGGTCCCACCATGTGCCCAAACGGTCCCACCAGCGGACCAAACGGGCACACCATCGGACCAAACGGTCCCACCATCGGACATTTTGGTCACCTGGTCAGCCCAAACGGGCGCACCATGTGCCCAAAAAGTAAGACCATGTGCCCAAAAAGTAAGACCATTACCATAGACTACTACATAGACTACGTCAGAGACTACGTCAGAGACTCCAGAGAGTGTGGGCGTACGCGCGCGCGCGGCGGCGGATCGATTCCCGGTGACGACGCCCCGCGGGGGTCCGCCCGGCGGCAGGAGCCGCGGCCACACCGGGCGCCGCCCGCCGGCGCGGGCGATGTACTTGTGTGCGGTCAGCCCGGCCACAGATAGCGGGCAAATGTGTGGCTGGGCCGCATGTCGCCCTGCTCAAGAATGACTAGGCCGGCGAGGGCCGGCCGGCGGTCGAGCCACTGGAGGCCCGCGTGGCTCCCCAGGATCAGCACGGTCTTGGCGGCGACCTCGGCCTGCGCGGCACTCGGCGCCACGACGGTCGCGCTGAGCACGTCGGTGACCGCCGGCGCCCCTGTGCGCGGATCGATGATGTGGTGGGCCTCGTGGCCGGCGTGCTGCCAGCGGCGGTAGTCGCGGCCCGAGGTCGCGACCCCGCCGCTGGAGAGCCGGAGCAGGGCGACCTGGCCGTCGTCGGCCGTCGGGTCGGCGACGCCGATCGGCCAGGCCGATCCATCGGCCAGCGGCCCGCTGACCGCGATATCCCCCCCGGCATCCACGAGCGCCGGGCCCGCGCGCCCCAGCTCCGCGGCGGCGCGGTCGGCGGCCCAGCCCTTCGCGATGCCCCCGAAATCGAGGCGCACGCCCCGCGGCACCCACACCGTCCGGTGGCGGGGATCGAGCCGGATCGCCCGCCAGTCTGGGACGGGGGCGGGCGCGGCCTCGGCGGCCGCCGCAGGGGGCGGGGCGGCCCGGAGCAGGTCGAAGCTGCGATCGTAGCCGGCCGCCTCCAGCGCATTCAAGACGGCCGGGGTGACCAGGCCCTCGCTTTCGGCGGCGGCCGCCAGGGCCGCTTGCACGACCGCCCAGAGCTCCGGGCTCACCGGCACGGCCTGCCCGGCCTGGCGGTTGAGTTGGCTCAGCTCGCTGTCGTCGCGGAAGCGACTCAGCTGTTGCTCCCAGCCGGCGAACCACCCGGGCACCGCAGCCAGCGCGGCGCCGGCCTGCGCGCCCGCGCCCTGCACCAGCGCCGTCATGTGCGACCCCATAGCCCGGAACTCGTGGGTCTGGAACTCGGGGTCGCTCTCGCCGGCCGGATCGGCGGGGCTCAGCGTCGGGTTATCCATCGGTCTCCCCTGGCTCCCGGTCTGGGGATCCCCAGCCCCGCGAGCATGGACAGCCAGAGCAGGCCCAGGGCGACAAAGGCACAGGCCCGCGAAATGTACCAGTACGCCTGCGGCGCCGATCCGGTGAGGGACCCCCCCACTGCGGGCACCAGCAGCGGCACCAGCGCCAGGGCGATCACGGTGGCCAGCCCGGCCGCCAGGGCCAGCCCGCGCCGGCTGATGGCCGGTGGCCGCAGCTCCGCCGGATCGTCGCTTCCTGGCGGAAATTGCCTCGCCATGCCCGCCCTCCTGCTATCCTGCCGCGTACCCCTGCGGTCTCGACTTCTCTCTCGGAACGCCGCTAGATCCGCAAGATACATGCCAGCCGAGCGCATCTCCGGCGGCGCGATCGTGCGTGGTCCGCCTAATAGCCGAGCAGGTGGGGCAGCCAGGTGCCGAGGAAGTAGCCGCCGAGGCCGGAGACCGTGCCGACGACGACCACTTCGAGGGCGCTACGCAGCAGGTGGATCTTGGCCAACTGGCCCCGCACCACGCCGATGCCGGCCAGGCAGGCGAAGGTGAGGGCCAGCGAGGCCAGGAAGGCCGGCCCGATCGGCAGGAA
>DATGEF010000166.1:0-14337 GCA_035310405.1 Chloroflexia bacterium
CCAGCAGCGCGCCGTCGCGGCACATTTGCTCAAACGCGGCGACGCTCTTGAAATGGTAGTCGACGCCGTCGACCTCCGCCGGGCGCCGCGGCCGCGTCGTGGCGGTGACCGCGTAATGGAAATTATAGTCGAGCTCCCGTAGGCGCGCCAGGGTCACGTCTTTGCCGACGCCGGAGGGCCCGGAAATGACGACCAGCAGCGGGGGCGCCGAGCGGGAGACATAATGGCGCATCTCCGGGACGTCGGCATCCCGCGGCACGACGCCAGGCCCGACGCCAGGGGGCGGGCCCTGCAGCGCCGAAACTTCGATTGCCGTCTCGCCCATGCGTGCCATCCTGCAATGCGCGGCGCCCCGGCGGGCCGCGCGGCGAATCCGCGTCTATGCGCACAGTATAGCGAAAACTTTCGCGCTTGGCAAGCAGCAACCTCCCGCGCTATACTGCAGCGGGATGCGCGATCCCGGGATCGGCGATCGCCGGGTCCCGATCAGAGGAGAGGGGATCGGGGTATGTTCTTTGATGCGCTGACGATTGCCGCGGCCCGCGACGAGCTCCGGGCCAGCCTGCTGCCCGGCCGCGTCCAGCAGGTGCGCGCGGTCGGGCCGCTGGCGATCAGCCTGGAGATCTATGGCGCGCACCGCCGCCGCTATCTCCTGCTCTCCGCCCATGCCGAATATGCGCGCGCCCACCTGCTGGCCGCGGCCCCGACCCGTGATCCGGCGATCCACTCGCCGCTCTTGCTCCTGCTGCGCAAATATCTGCGCGGCGCCATCCTGCAAACGATCGAGCAGCCGCAGTTCGAGCGCGTGCTCGACCTGGGTTTCACCAAGGTCTTGCCGGTGCAGAAACATGGCCCGCCCACGCTCGACGAGCTCGAAGCCGAGGACGAAGGGGAGGACGACCTGCCGCTCGACGATCGCCGCGCCGAGATCCCCCCGGGCTTTGCCCTCTACGAAACGCACCTCGTGGCCGAGATCATGGGCCGCCACAGCAATCTGGTGCTGGTCGGCGCCGACGGGCTGGTCCTCGACGCCGTCAAGCACATCCCGGCCAGCATTAACCGCTATCGCACGACCCTGCCCCACCAGCCCTATGTGCCGCCCCCGCCCCAGCGCAAGCTCGACTTCCTGGGCCTGGGCGAGCGCTCGTTCGCCGGCGAGCTAGGGGAACTCGATCCCCAGGCGTTCCTCTGGCAGACTCTGGTCGCCCGCTTTCGCGCGGTGAGCCCCCTCCTCGCCCGGGAGGCGGTCTACCGCGCCACGGGGAGCGCCGATACCCGCGTCGCGGCGGCCGAGGTCCCCCCGCTCTACGCGGCGCTCACCGCGATCCTGGGGCTGGCCCGCAGCGCCGCCTGGCAGCCGTCGCTGGCCTGGGAGCCGGGGGCCGAGCGCGTCGCCCTGGCCTTTGCCCCCTACCCGCTGCAGCATTTGGCCGCGGGCGGGGCGGTCCTGGAGGCGGCCGCGTCGATCTCGGCCGCCGCCGACGCCTTCTACACGGCCGTCGAAGCCGTCGGCGGGCACACGCAGCTCAAAACCGCCGTCCGCGCCGAGTTGGGCGCGCTGCGCCACCGGCTGGAGCGGCGCCGTAGCGCGCTGCAGGCCGAGCTCGACCGCGCGGTCGGCTTCGAGCAGGAGCGGCACAAAGGCGAATTGATCCTGGCTTATATGTACGGCCTGGCCCCGGGCCAGACCCGGCTGGAGATCCCGGAGGAAAACCTGGTGATCCTGCTCGACCCCCGGCGCACGCCGCTGGAGCAGGCCCAGGCCATGTTCCGCGAATACCAACGCGCCCGGGCCGCCGTCGAAGGGGTACCCGCCCGGCTGGCCGCCGTCGAGCTCGGCCTGCGCTACCTCGACGAGCTGGCCACCCACCTCGACCTGGCCGAAGACCACGATACGATCCAGCTGTTGCGCGGCGAGCTGGCGGCCCTGCCGGACGAGATCGGCACGCACGTGGCGGCCCCCGCCGCACCGCCCCCGGCCCGGCGCCCGCCCGCGCGGCCCCACGGCGCGCGACGCAAGCCGGCGCCGGCGACCCCCGCGGCCCCGCGCGAATCGCGGCTGGCCACCACGCCGGCCAAAGTGGTCTCCCAGGACGGATTCACCCTCTTCTACGGCCGCAGCGCCCGCCAGAACGACGCGCTCACCTTCGGCCTGGCCCGGCCCGACGACCTCTGGCTCCATGCCCGTAACGTGCCGGGCGCCCATGTGCTGATCCGCACCGACCAACGGCCGGTGCCCGAGAGCACCCTCGCCGAAGCCGCCCGCCTGGCCGCCCGCCACAGCCAGGCGCGCGACGACACCGCCGTCGACGTCATCCTGACCGAAAAGCGCCACGTCCGCCGGGTGGCCGGCGCCCCCCCGGGGCTGGTCACGGTGAGTCACGAGCGCGTCCTGCGCGTCCGCCCCCAGCCCGCCGAGCCGGACGCGCCCGGCGGCTGAAGGCGCGGCCATCCGCCGTTAATTGTTCACCGCCCGGTGGATCGCCTCGAGCGTCTGGCGGCTGGCCGCGGTTAGCGGGTGGTCCTCGCCGAGCGCCAGGCGGCGGATGTCCAGGGCGCGGCGCGCGAGCGGCATGGCGGTGGCGTAATTGCCGGCCGCCCGGTGGAGCTCGGCCAGGTTATGCAAGCAGGCGGCGTACAGCGGGTGCGCCTCTCCCACCGCCGTGCCCCAGATCGCCCGCGCCTGTTCGTAGAACGGCTCGGCGGCGGCGTAATTCCCCTGCATATGCTGGATCTCACCCAGGGTGATCAGGCTGACGGCCACCTGCGGGTGGTCGGCGCCGAAGGTCTGGCGGGCGGCCTCCAGCGCCTGGCGCGCCAGCGGCTCGGCCTCCGCGTAACGTGCCATCTCCCGGTAGAGGATCGCCAGGTTATTCAGGCTGATAATATAGTCAGCGTGCGCGGGGCCCCCGGCTTTGCGGGTGATCGCCAGTGCCTGGCACAGGATCGGCTCGGCGGCGGCGTAGTTCGCCTGGGCCTTGTAGACGCCGGCCAGGTTGTCCAGGGCAATCGCGTAATGCGGGTGTTCTTCCCCCACGGTGCGGCGCCACACATCCGCCGCCTGGCCCAGCAACGCCTCAGCCTCGGCAAAGCGGCCCATCTTGCGGTAAAGCTCGCCCAGGTTGTTCAGGCTGCCGGCATAGTCTTCGTGGCCCTCGCCGACCGTCGCGCGGCGGATCGCCAGCGCCTCGCGGTAGATCGGCTCGGCGGCGCGATAGTCGCCCGCTTCGTCGTAGGCCACGGCCAGTTCGGTCACCATGCGGGCATACACCGGTTCGTGCTCGCCCAGCGCCGTGCGGGCCAGGGTACGTATCTGCTCGCCCACGGGGGCGGCCTCGGCATAGCGGCACTGATCGAAGAGCTGCCGGAACTGCCCGACCAGGGCCAGCAGGGCGGCCCGGTCCCCATTCCCGCGGCGCACGACGGGCGGGCGCTCGGCGCCCGCGGTGGCGCTGAACAGCGCTTGCCAGAGGTCCGTGGCCGTGGGGTCCGCGCCGGGCAAGCCAGGCAGCGGTTGGGTGATGTCCAACTGCGCGGCACGCACCTGGACGGCGTGGGCCACGACGGCCGGGTCTGTGCCGCCCACACCAGCCTTGGCCATCGCTTGGACCAGCGTGTGGAACACCGGATCATCGGACCGGATACGCAAGGCGCGGCTGACGCAATTCAGCGCCAGGTCGGTATCTTCCAGGATGCCGGAGATGCTAACCAAGGCCTCGAAATAGTTCGGGTTGAGGCCGAGCGCGATACCGAAGGACTCGCGCGCCCGTTGCAGGTCGCCCAGCTTCTTGGCGACCACGCCCAGGTTGCAGAACGCCTGCAGCGCGCCCAGGCCCGGCCCACCCGCAGCGGTGCGGCCGGCGACGATCTCCTGCACGTAGCAATGGATGGCCTGGTCCCAGTCCTCCTGCAAGCGGTAGCGCATGCCGATCTCGGTGTACAGCCCGGTGACGTAGCCGTGCTCGGCAAGCTGTTTCTGCAGCCCTTCGAGCGCCAGCGTGTGCATCTGGGCTGGGATCGGGCCGCGACCGGAGCGCGCCGACACGCTCACGCCCAGCCCGCCACTCCAATCGAGCACGTAGGGCGCATAGCTCCAGTGGAGTGGCTCGCTACGCCCGACAGTCTTCCGGAAGAAGCCTTTTTCCTCTTGCAGCACGATGCTCAGCCGCCGGGACGCGGTATTGGCCGCCGCCAAGGCGCCAATCTGCGCGTCGGGCACCACCAGGCGGTCCTGATAGTTGCCGGGCATGGCGTCATCCAGCGAAAACTCGATCCAGAGCCGGCTCTCGCGGGGCAGGTGGACGCCGGGTGGCAGCGGGAACTGGTGGATGAGCGCGCTGTTGAACGGCAACAGCGCCGGCGGGAACAGGCGCAATACCTTGATCGCGCGGTCGAAATCGCGCGTGCGCAGGGTAAACACCGGCTGAGGCGCCCCGCCCTCCGTCACCAACTCCACCCCGCTGCTCGTGATCAGGCTCATTGTCCGCCCTCCCCAGCCGCTAAGGTCCAAGGTACCGCACCGCCCAGTATAGCAAAACCTGGCGCGGAACAATCATAGTGATCAGCCTTAGAAGCGGGTGCCGGCGCCCCCTCCTCCTTGGCCACCGGTGTGCATGAAGAGTTCATCCGCCGCCCGGCTTCGGCTCAGGCCAGCTTGGCGAACAGCACACCCAGTTCATAGAGGACATAGATCGGCAGGGCCACGATCGTCTGGTTGACCGGGTCGGGGGTGGGAGTGATGACGGCGGCGATCACGAAGGCCAGGACGATGACATAGCGCCGGAAGCCGCTCATGCGCTTGACGCTGACGACGCCGAGTTTGGCCAGCAGGAACATGACCGGGGGGAGTTCAAAGGTCAGGCCCACGGCCAGGACGAAGGTGGTCACGAAGCCAATGAATTCGCTGATCGTCGGCCGCTGCTCGATCTTCGTCGTATCGCCGAAATTAAAGAGGAAGTTCAATGCGCTGGGCAGCACCAGGAAATAGCAAAACAGGGCGCCGGCGAGGAAAAAGACCGTGACCAGGGGCAGGCTGAGCAGCAGCCAGCGGCGCTCCCGCGCGCTGAGGCCGGGCGCCAGGAAGCGGAACAGCTGGTAGATGATCACGGGCATGGCCAGGATGATGCCGCAGGTCAGGGCCACTTTGAAGTACGCGGTAAAGGTCTCGGCGGGGTGCGTCGCCTGCATATGGACCCCGGCCGGCAGCAGGTTGATGAAAATCTGGAAGAGCTGGTTGATGAAAAAGAAGCTGAGCGCGGTGGTCAGTGCCACGCCCAGCACGGCGCGGATGAGGCGATCCCGCAGCTCGCGGAGGTGCTCCACCAGCGCCATATGCTGCTCGGGGTCGGGCGCCCGGCGCGGGCGGCGGACTAAGGGTCGTCGATTCATGCAAAGAAAGGGGGCATGACCGGCCGGTGCCGGTCACGCGCCCCTGCGCTTTCCG
Organism: Chloroflexia bacterium; assembly: GCA_035310405.1. Taxonomy (GTDB): domain Bacteria; phylum Chloroflexota; class Chloroflexia; order QHBQ01; family JAICKM01; genus JAICKM01. Next base: position 5,444 of record DATGEF010000166.1, read on the forward strand.
GCTAGCTCGCGGCGCCCTGATTGAGATAGGTCTTGATATAGCCGTCGATCCGATCGACGGCTTCCCCGACCGTGTTGATGTTGGCATCCTCGTCGGCGATCTTCAATCCGCCGAACGGCTCGAAGGTGTCTTCGATGCTCATCAGCAACTCCACCATATCCAGCGAGTCCGCGCCGAGATCGGAGAAGGTCGCCGCTGTATTGACCTTGGCCGCGTCCACCTTCAGCAGGTCGACCACCATATTGGTCAGCAAGACCTCGATCAGACTCTTCGTGTCCTTGCCCTGCAGCTCGCTCGCCTGCACATCATATTTCTGCGTCGCGATGCCCCGCAGCACCGCGTCCACGAGCTGGTCATCGCTCATCGCTTGCGCTTCCGTAGCGTCCACGCCGTAATCACGGGCGGCCACCTCGCGCAAATGCTCAGTCACCTGGCTCATACCCTTTCACCTCCTTTCGCCCCCGGCCCAACCTGACACAGATGGACCTCAGTCGTTCCGTTTCCGCCGCCCGGCCTGCTGGGCCCGCCGCTGCTCCACCTGGACCGCGACCGTGCCCAGCACGCCATTGATGAACCGGCTGGAGCTGTCGCTCCCGAACCGCTTGCCCAGCTCGACGGCCTCGTTGATCGCGGCCTTGAGGGGCACATCGGTATCGAACAGTAATTCCTGGATCGCCAGGCGGAGCACGTTTTTGTCGACCTTGGCCATCTGGTCCATAGGCCAGCTGGGCGCGGCCGACGCAATGATCGCGTCCAACTCGGCGACGTGGCCGTCCACGCCGAGGACCAGGCTCTGCGCGAATGCCGCGCCCTCGCCGCTCAGCCCATTTTCGGCCAGGTGGCGGGCCAGGACCGCGGCCGCCTGGTGGCCGCTGCTGTCGACCTCAAACAGCGTTTGCAGGGCCAGCACCCGGGCTAATCTGCGCATGCTCGTCGCCATAGGGCCTATCCCGGCCGGCTCAGCCGGCCCCTCCCGGTTCGCCCGGGGCCGGCAGCGGGATGCGCGGCCCGGGCGAACCGGGGTCGGGCGCCCCGGACGGCTTGCCGATCGCCGCGTCCACCAGGTCGTCCATGTGCCGCGGCAGAAAGCCGGTATCGAGTTCGGCCTGCACGAAGGCGCGATGGGATAAAATCTGCTGCTGGAAGGCGACCGTGGTCACCGGGCCGGTGATAATGCACTCTCCTAAGGCGCGCCGCATACGGGCAATCGCTTCGGTCCGGTCTTCGCCCCAGACCATGATTTTAGCCACCAGGGAATCATAGCTGGTGGGCACGCTATACCCCGAGTAGACATGCGAGTCCACGCGCACGCCAATGCCCCCCGGGGGCAGGAACAAATTAATCATGCCGGCCTGGGGCAGAAACCCCTTGGCCGGGTCTTCGGCGTTAATTCGGCACTCGATGGCATGCCCCGCTATTCTAATCTCTTTCTGTTGCAGCGTCAAGTGTGCCCCGGCCGCGATGCGGATCTGCCACTTGACCAGGTCGACCCCGGTCACCATCTCGGTCACGCCGTGCTCCACCTGGATGCGGGTGTTCATCTCCATGAAATAGAATGCACCCTCACGGTCGACCAGGAATTCGAGCGTGCCGGCGTTGGAGTAGCCCAGGTGTTTGCAGCCTTTGACCGCCGCCGTGCCGAGGGCTTTGAGCACCGCCTCGCTCAGGCCGGGGGCGGGAGCCTCTTCGAGCACTTTCTGGTGCCGGCGCTGCAACGAGCAGTCCCGGGTGCCCAGGTGGATGATATGCCCGTAGTTGTCCCCCAGCACCTGGACCTCCACATGCCGGGGCGCGATCAGGTATTTCTCCAGGTAGAGATCGGCGTTATTGAAAGCGTTGCGCGCCTCGTTGCTGGCCACCGCGTAGGTATCGGCGATCTCCGCCTCGCTCTCGACGACGCGCATGCCCCGGCCGCCGCCGCCGCCCACCGCTTTGAGCAAGACCGGGTAGCCGATCGCCGCCGCGCGCTCCCGGGCGTCGCTTTCGTTGAGCAGGGCCGCAGAGCCCGGCAGCACGGGCAGCCCGGCCTCCTTCATCGTCTGGCGGGCCAGCGCCTTATCGGCCATGCGCTCGATCACGCTGGGCGCCGGCCCGATGAAGGTCACCCCCAGCTGGGCACAGATCTCGCCGATATACGGATTTTCGGAGAGGAAGCCGTAGCCCGGGTGGATGGCGTCACAGCCGCTAATCAGCGCCGCGCTCATGATCGCCGGGATGTGCAGGTAGCTCTTGCCCGGCGCGGATGGCCCGATGCAGACGGCCTCGTCGGCGGCGCGCACCGCCAGGGTGTCGCGATCGCCTTCGGAGAAGGCCACGACGGAGGGGATGCCGAGCTCCCGGCACGCCCGGACCACGCGCAAGGCGATCTCGCCGCGGTTGGCGATCAGGATCTTTTTGAACATCAGCGGCCCGGCGGATCGCGGCGCAACTGGTCGACCACGGTATCCACTTTGTGCTGCATCGAGGTGGCTTTGTCCCGCCGCTCGTCGATCTTCAGCGTGGTCCCGACCCGCAGCGCGCCCGCCTGAAAAATGGCCTCGTTCATTGCTTCGACCGCGGCCAGGATCGCGGCCCGCTCGCCTTCCAGCACGGTGCCCATCGGGTTCAGCTGGTAGGTCACATCGGGGCGCGTCGGCAGCACGGCCAGGGCAGCGGCCACATAGCGGCTGAGACTCGGTGTGCCGGTGCCCAGCGGCGAGAACGTTACTTCGGCGATTACTTTCAAAGGTACGTCTCCGATTGCTCGATCGTGGCGCTGGGCACAATGCGCTTGATCAGGCCGCCCAGGACCTTGCCGGCGCCGATCTCCCAGAAGGTGGTCACGCCCACCTCGGCCATGGCGGCGATCGACTCGACCCAGCGCACCGGCGCGGTGAGCTGCGCGACCAGCAGGCGCCGGATCTCGTCCGGGTCGCGCGTCGGCTGGGCGGTGACATTGGCCACCAGCGGTACCTCTGGCGGCCGCAGGTCGACCGCCGCCAGTAACGCCCGCATGGTGGCAGCGGCGGGCTGCATCAGGCGCGAATGCGAGGCGATGCTGACGGCCAGCGGCAGCACGCGCCGCGCGCCGCGTTCTTTGATCAGCATGCCGGCGCGCTCCACCCCGCTGCGGCTGCCGCTGATCACGGTCTGACCTGGGGCATTGAAATTGGCCAGGTCGACGTCACACGCGGCACAGACCTCGGCCAGCGCCGCGTCGTCGGCGCCCAGGACCGCAGCCATACTGCTCCCGTCCGGGCTCAGGTCGCCGGCGGCCTGCATCGCCGCGCCGCGGGCGCGAACCAGGCGCACGGCGGCGGGCAGGGAGAGGGCGCCGGCCGCCAGGAGGGCACTGTACTCGCCGAGGCTGTGGCCAGCGACAAAGCGCGGCGCCGGCACCGGCACCCCGCGCGCGCGCAGGGCCACCAGGTGGGCCAGGCTGGTCACGACGAGGGCGGGCTGGGCATTGATCGTCTGGTTCAACTCGGATTCCGGGCCGTCGAAACAGAGGCGCGACAGGGCAAAGCCGAGCGCGGTGTCCGCTTCCTCGTAGAGCTGGCGCACGGCCGGCAGGTCCGCGTAGAGCGTACGGCCCATCCCTACCACCTGCGAGCCCTGGCCCGGGAAGACCCAGGCCGCCGGGGCCGCGGCGGGCGTGGTCATGCGTCCCACCCCCAGCGCACCACGGTGGCGCCACTGGTCAAGCCGGAGCCAAAGCCGACGAACAGGAGGTTGTCGCCGGGCCGCACCCGCCCGGCGGCGACCGCCTCGCAGAGCGCGATCGGGATCGAGGCCGCCGAGGTATTGCCCATTTTGTCGATGTTGACGAAGAACTTCTCCATCGCGTAGTCCAGACGCTTGGCCACCGCCTCGATAATGCGGATGTTGGCCTGGTGCGGGATCACGAGATGGATGTCCTCGCGGGTCAGCCCGGCTTGGCGGACCGCCGTCGTGGCGTCGTCGCTCATCGTGCGCACGGCATACTGATAGACCTCGCCGCCGCTCATGTGGATATAGAAGTCTTCCTCGGCCAGGGTCTTGCGGGTGCCCGGGGCCGCGCTGCCGCCGGCGGGGACCTTGATCAGGTGGGCGCCGGAGCCCTGCGCGTTCAGCACAAAGGAGAGCACGCCCGCCGGGCTGTCGTTGGCCCGCAAGACGGCCGCGCCTGCGCCGTCGCCAAAGAGCACGCAGGTGGTGCGGTCCTTGAAGTTGAGGAAGCGGCTGAGCGCCTCGGCGCCAATGACCAGCACGTTCTGGTAGCTGCCGGTCTGGATAAATTGGCTGCCGGTGACTAGGCCGTACATAAAGCCCGAGCAGACCGCGCCCAGGTCAAACGCGGCGGCGCGGGTGGCGCCCAGCGCATCCTGGACCAGGCAGGCGGTGGAGGGTAACAGGTAATCGGGAGTACAGGTGGCGACAATAATCAGGTCGAGCTGGCTGGCTGCGAGATCGGCCTGGGCCAGGGCCTGGCGGCCGGCCCGCGTGGCCAGCGTGGCACAGGTCTCGTCGTCGGCGAGGATATGCCGTTGGCCGATACCGGTGCGCGATCGAATCCAGTCATCCGAGGTGTCGACAAAGGTGGCCATTTCGGCGTTGGTCAGCACACGCTCCGGCGTGTACATCCCCCACCCACGAATCGCGGCGTACTTCTGCACAGTCATGCTCCTGCACGATGTGGCCCGCTGGGGGCGGACTAGCCCATAAACCAACCGGCGGCGACCGCGGGCCCAGGCCCGGGGCCCGGGCCCTGCGCCGCGGCGCGGGGCGCGTTATTCTTCGTCTTTGGCCTGTTTGATCTCATAGACCTGCCAGGTCTTGTACATACCGCACGACGGGCAGACATAGTGCGAGCGGTGCAGGTTATGGCAATTCGGGCATTCGACGATATGGATCGGCCGCAAGGCCTGGGCCGCGCGGCGCTTCTGCTGATGCGAGCGCGAGATACGTTGTTTAGGGAGGGCTCCCATGGTCGGTTCAAACTCCTTTGCTAATACGTGGTGAGTGCGACGGCGGTCGCGGAGCTACGGGGGGGCCGGGCCCTCGCCGAGATCGGCGTCGGCCAGCAGGCGCCCCAGCACCGCGAGCCGGGGATCGAGCTCCTCGGTGGGGCAATCGCACGCCGTCAGATTCAGATTGGCCCCACAGTGGGGACAGAGGCCCCGGCATGCCTCGCTGTGGAGCGGCCGCATCGGCAAGCTCACCAGCAGGGCCTGGCGGACCGGCTCTGTCAGATCCAGGATATGGTTATGGTCGATCGGGAACAGCTCGTCGTCGTCGCCGGCCGGCACAAGCGCCGTCCCGCTGACGACGTCGACGGTCTGCTGGAACAGCTCGTCCAGGGGCGCGACGATCGTGCTGGTGAACGGCTCCAGGCAACGGCCACACTCCAGCGTGACCTGGGCCTGAACCTGCCCCACGGCCCGCACCTGCCCGCGCAGCCGCGTCAGGGTGATCGTGCCGTGCACCCCGCGGGCGACCACCGCGTCCGCATCCCCCTCCAGGGGGACGCTGAGCGGCAGTGCGGGCATGCCAAACTCATAACTGCGCTTGGCGCCGACCAGCTCTTTCATCAAGCCGGAGACATTAAATTCCATATCCATAGGACCGTGATTCTCCTGGCGCGCACCTGGCGCGAGATAACCTCTGTATTATAGGGAACGCCCCCCTGCATGTCAAGCGTCAAAATCGAGCCGGGGCCCCGCCCCCGCGAAACCGTTCGCGAGGGCGCGCCGTACATAAGAAGGAGCCCGCGCTACCGCGATATGTTGGGCGGCTGCCGGCGGACTGCTGACCAATGATCAGCCAACTCAACACTCAACACTCAACACTTAACACTCAAAACTCAAAACTCAACACTTAACACTCTTATGGACCGACAATCACAGATCGATAATTTGCTGGAGCTGTACCAGAATCCGGAGCACCGGGGCGCCCTGGCGGATGCCGATATCTCCGTCGAGGGGGGCAATCCGGGGTGTGGGGATATCATCACCTACCACCTGAAGGTGAGCCCGGACGGGCACGTCGCGGCGCTGCGCTTCGAGGGCCAGGGCTGTACCATCAGCCAGGCCGCCGCCGAGTTGGTCGCGGAACGGGCCGAGGGGGCCGCGCTGAGCACGATCGAGGGGCTGACGCACGATGAGATCGTCGACCTGCTGGGCCGCGAGGTGGTGATGAGCCGGCCCCGCTGCGCCACCCTGGCGCTCGGCACGCTCAAAGACGCGGTGCGCGCCTATCGCCAGCAGCAGCGGGATCGCTGCCCCGAGTAGCCCCGGGGGGCTACCGGCGCAGGCCAGACCATGGACCAGACCCTCACCGCGGAGCTTGCCGGGGCCGTCGCCCAGTACGGCGATACGCTGCTCTTTCTCGGCTTCGACCTGGGCGACGGCCAGATCCAGATCACCGTCTATCCCGGCTACCGCTTCCCCGCCGACGACCGCGTGCATGGCCATATCGGCATCTTCGACGTGCCGCTGGGCACCCCCTGGCCGGAGATTTTACGGACGGTGGATGCCGTCGAGGTGGAAGCGCAGGCCAACTACCAGCGCTGCGTGCAGCTGCGCATGGGCGGGGGCCGGGGGCGGGCGGCGGCCCGTGGCGATAGCGACAACGGCGCCGACCACGTCGCGGACGCCTTTCGCGAGAGCTGGGCCGGGTTTGCGCTGCGGCTGGCCCGGGAAGGCCGGCTCACGCGCCGCGATGTAGAATTCACGGGCGATCCGCGGCGGGCCTTCCTCGCCCGCTGGCACAACCGCACCTATACGGTCCGGGTCTACGATAGCGGATCGCTGCTCGTCGTGCCGGGGGACCGCACCGCCGAGATCCCCTGATCTCAGCCGCCCGCCGGCGCCGGCGTCCGACCCGCCTGGCACGCGGCGCATTCACAGTTGGCCCGCAGATACTCGTAGGTGTAAATCCCCGTGCGGTGCCCGTCGTCCCAGATCGGCATCAGGCCGTAGCGCCCCACCGGCTGCACATCGGCCAGCGCGGTTTGCGCGGCGGTGAGCGCGTGGGTGTGCGTGAGCTTGCCCGGCGCCCCCCACTCGCCCTTGCACTCCGCACAGGGGCAGAGCCAGCGCAGGTGCGCCAGCGCGTGCGCGCTCGTGTGGCGATCGCTCCAGGCGATAAATAGCGTCTGGGTCGTGTCGTCGACTTCCAGCCCCACCGGCTCGATAAACTCCATGCCTGATCTCCGTCTTGCCTAACACCCTTGCCTAACACCGTTGCCTGATGTCCGCCGCCCGAAAAGGGCGGGCTGCTACCATCTTACGGGTTTCGCCGCCCCGTGTCCAGGGGCCGGTCGGGCGGCCGCCCGGGACGGCGGGGGCGGGTCGCTACACGTTGTTCCCTCGCTGCGCCGGCCACTTAGGCTGATAGGCGTGGGGCGAGGCATGCCGTGCCCTGGTGGGGCGCGGATCTGCGGGTCAGCAGCGGCTCTCGCGCCGGATTGCCTGGCGACAGGGATAACCGCGCCCCACCGCGGGCGAGGCATGCCTCGCCCCTACGGCGGATGACCGCGCCCCACCGCGGCGCGGCCGATCGCATGGACGCGCCCGCATCCCGCGCCACGCATACACAACGACTCCCAGGCCGGCCCAGACCTGGGAGTCGTTGCGCTTCAGGAAGGAGTTCTCATGCGTCGCTCGTATCGCTCATGATTATTATCGCTCTCGCACCTCAAGATTTCCGCAGAACGCCCGCAGAATCCGCTAAGAGTGCCCCGCCCCGCGCCGGGGAGAGATGCCCTACGCAAAACGGCGGGGGGGCCGAAGCTCCCCCGCCGCCAGTGGCCCGTCGCCGGGTCCGTTGCTTTAGTAGTTCGAGGGCGTGCCGTAGCTCGCGTCGGGCGTGGTGTCTTCGGCGGTCTCTTCCGCGCCTTCACCGGCGGCGCCGCCCGCCGCGCCGCCGATCGCCGCGCCCGCGACCGTGCCGACTGGGCCGGCCACCGAGCCGATCACCGCGCCGGTCGCCGCGCCCGCGGCGCCGCCGACTTCCGAGCCGGTCGGGTGGATGCCCGGCTTGGTGGCTTCGTGGCCCGCGCCCGCACCGGCTGCGCCGCCGATGGCCGCGCCCGCGGCCGCGCCGATCGGGCCGCCGACCACGCCGCCGATCAGCCCACCGGCCACCGCGCCGCCGGCCCCGCCGACGGCCTCCGGCGCCACACTGGAGCCTGCCGGCCGCGGGGTGCTGTAGTCTGTGCTTGTCGTCGTGGTGCTCGTGCCGAAGCTCTGCGTAGCGTACGGATCATTGGTCGTCGTGGTCGTCGACGTATACGCGTCGCTATAGCCCGGCGTGCCGGTGGTCGCGTCTTGCGTGTGCTCGCCGGCCGCGCCACCCGCCGCGCCGCCGATCGCCGCACCGGCCACCGCGCCGATCGGGCCGCCGACGACGGCGCCGAGGGCGCCGCCGGCCACCGCGCCGCCCGCGCCGCCGACTTCCGAGCCGGCCGGGTGCGTCCCCGGCTTGCTGGCTTCGTGGCCCGCACCCGCGCCGGCCGCGCCGCCGATGGCCGCGCCGGCGACCGCGCCGATCGGGCCGCCGACGGCCGCGCCGATCAGCCCGCCGGCCACCGCGCCGCCGGCCCCGCCGACGGCCTCCGGCGCCGCACTGCCGCTGGCGCCGTAGCGCTCAGTGGTCGTCGTTGTCGTCGTATCGCTGGGGTAGGCCGGCGTGGCCGGTGCGCCGGCCATGTACCCCGTGCCACTGGTATAGCCCGGAGTCGTTGTGGTTGTCGTGGTGGAGGTCACGCCCGTGTTATACGGATCGGCGGCTTCCGAGGTGCCTTCGCCAATGGCGCCGCCTGCGGCCGCGCCCGCGATCGCGCCGACGGCAGTGCCGACCGGCCCGCCGATCGAGCCGATCGCCGCGCCGGTCAGGGCGCCGGCCGCGCCGCCGATTTCCGATCCGGCCGGGTG
>DATGEF010000167.1:0-6783 GCA_035310405.1 Chloroflexia bacterium
CCCCGCCCCTGCAGATCCCGGATCTGGGTCTGCGTATCGGCGAGCGCCTGGCCGGCCATTTTACCCGTCAGCGCCTGGGGATCGAGGTTGTGCAGAGCCGCGATCTGGGCCGTGTTGTTGGCGTCGACCGCCGCGAGAATCGCCTGCTCCTGCGGGGTGGTCGCCCGGAAGCCGCCCACGGCCGGCGTGGCCGCCGGCAAGCTGCCGGCGGCCGGCGTGGCCGTCGGGGGCCGCGCCGGCTGGATCGCACCGGCGAGGAAGAGGGCCAGCCCGCCGATGAGCAGCAACACCAGGGCGCCGGTCACGGCCAGCACCCCGAGGGCCGGGTTGGAGCGGGCCACCGGCTGCAGCATCGTCGGGGCCGGCTGCCACGGTTGCGGGCCCGCGGGCCGGTACACCGGCGGGGGGCCATAGGGTGGGGCCGGCGCCGAACCCGCGGCGGCCGGGCCGCCGTAGGGCGGCGGGATGGGGCCGCCGGCGATCGGCGGGGCGGCTCCGGGCCCGCCATAAATGTACTCCGAGCGCGGGGCGGGCACCGGGATCACTTCGGTGGGGGCCGACGGCCCGGCCCCGGCCGCCCCGCCGATCGCCGGGAGGGGGCGCGGGGGCGCCCCTTGCAGGGACGTCCCGCATAACAGGCAAAAATTCGCGTCGGGCGTATTCTCCGAACGACAGTTAGGACAGATCATCGCGGGCCCTCAGGTCGGGTGTCGATATGATAGGGTACACTGGTGACGACGATGCCGGGCCGGAACAGCAGTGAGCCTTTGAGGCGCAAGGCTGATTGGTTATGGAGCAGGTGCTCCCACCAGCGCGAGGTCACAAACTCGGGAATCAGCACCGTCAGGATGCGGTCGGGCTGCTGGCGGTGCAAGGCGTCGATATACGACAGCAGTGGCCGCAACAACGAGCGATACGGTGACTCGACGATCACCAGGGGCACGTCGGGCACCCAGGCGTGCCACTTCGTCTCCAATTTCTCCACATGATCGGCCTCCTCGTCGGCCGCCACATGCACGGCCACCACGTTGTCGGTGATCGAGCGGGCATAGGCCAGGGTGCGCAAGGTGACCTGGTTCAGGCTGGCGATCGGCATCACGACCAGGTGCTCGATGCGCTGCAAGACTTCGCCTTGGGAGGGCACGATGCCGGCCTGCGTGATGCTGGTGTTGGGGATGTTCACCGCCGGGTGGGATTGGAGGGTCGCGCCGGCCGCCGCGGCCTTGCCTACCTGCGGGTCGACATCCTGCAAGCTGAGCATGCGGCGCACCCCCTCATAATGCTTGTTAATGCGCAGCAGCATGACGACGATGAGCGGCACGATCACCAGCACGATCCAGGCACCGGCGTGGACCGTAAAGCCGTTGATCATGAACAACGGGGTTCCGTCCGCGAACTTCGTCCAGGCCAGGATAATCAGGACCAGGAAGGTGGTGGCCGCGCCAAAGCCGTTGATCGCCGCATTGCGCTGCCAGCCCGGAGTGCGCAGCGTGCGCCAGCGGGCCACCATGCCACTCTGCGACAGAGTAAAGGAGCTGAATACGCCGATGGCGTAGAGTGGCAGCAGCGCCGTCGTATCGCCGCCGAACAGGATAATCAACAGCGCGGCCAACACCGCGAGGATGACGATGCCGAAGCTGAAGGCCAACCGGTCGCCGCGGAAAGTAAACTGGTGCGGCAGAAAGCGGTCGCGGGCCAGGAAGAACGAGAGGCGCGGGAAATCCGAGAAGCTCGTATTGGCCGCCAGCACCAGGATCAACGCGGTCGTCCATTGCAACACGTACCAGAAGGCGTTCTGCCCGCCGATCGTGAGGGGGATCGGCGCGAACACGGTCCGCCCGATCTGCGAGAGGACGCTTTCGGTGCTGGAGACATGCACCTGGACCTTATCGGCCAGGTAGGAGATGCCGAGGAACATGATCCCTAAGAAGACGCCCAGGGTGACCAGCGTCTGCGCGGCATTCTTCGACTCCGGGGCTTTGAACGCCGGCACGCCGTCCGAGATCGCCTCGATCCCGGTCAGGGCGGTGCAGCCGTTGCTGAACGCCGAGAGGATCAGCAGGATGCCGACCGCCTGGACGGCATGCGTACTGGGGCTCCCAGGCGCGATGAGGTCGCGCACGTTGGTGACGACGCCCAGGGTGCCCGTGAAGGCCTGGAACAGGCCAAAGCCGAGCATGGCGAAAATGGTGGTCAAAAAGGCGTAGGTCGGCACGGCAAAGACATTGCCGGCCTCCCGCAGCCCGCGCAAGTTGAGCAGGAGGATAATGGCGACCGCCACCAGGCAGGCCTGGACTTTATAGGCGTCCAGGCTCGGGGCCAGCGAGACCACGGCAAATACGCCGGCCGAGATACTCACGGCCACAGTCAGCACATAGTCCGTCAGCAGCGAGGCGGCCGCCACCAGGCCGGGCAGCGTCCCCAGGTTGCCTTTGGCCACGATATAGGAGCCGCCCCCTTTGGGGTAGGCATAAATCGTCTGCCGGTAAGAGAACACGACGATACCGATTAGGATGGAAATGGCCAGCGAGATGCCGATATTGAATTTGAACGCGCCCTCCCCGGCCAGCAGCAAGGAGCCCAACACCGCCTCCGTCGCATAGGCGACGGAGGAGAGCGCGTCGGAGGAGAGGACGGCCAGGGCCTGGATTTTGTTCAGCCGCTCATGGGCGGCCGCGGCGGTGCTGAGCGGGCTGCCGATCACCAGGCGCTTGAGGACGCCGAAAGCCCGGCCGAAGCCGGTCGTCGGCTCCAGGGCGCGGGGCAGGGCTTCGAGATGGCCGGGCCCGAGGCGGCGGAAGCCTTCTTCGGACGGGCGCGCGCGGCGCATATATTTGTCGCCCGGGTGCGTGCCCCGGTGGACCTGATGGCCTTCCAGCTCGGCCACCGGCAAGCGCGCGCCCGAGTCGGTCAGGCGCAGGTGCCGTTTATGCCCGCTGGGGATGGCGGGGAAGATATCCGACGTGAGATCCGCGTCCTCTTCCTCGCCGGCCAGCGCGGTAGGCAAAAAGCGTACCATGTCCGGCGTCTCACCCGCGGCGAGGGCCTGGCCGTTGCGGGGGCGCGGGCGGTTTTCCTCGGCTTCCACCTCTTCGGTCAGGTGGATAATATCCTCCAGCGGCGTGAACTGGTAATCGCCGGCCGGCCCACTCCCGGCTCCGGACGCCCCGGACCCCGGCGGCTCCGGCGTGGGCCGCGCTTTCGGATCTTTGTTGCTGCTCACAAACCTACCTTTTCCAGTACTAGAGACGCGCCCGGCCGGGCGAACGGCGGGCTACCCACGCCGGCAGCGCTCGACAAAGCGGCCGGTGCGCTCCAGCGCCTGCTCGATTTTCGGCAGGGCGGTCGCATAGGAAGCGCGTACAAAGCCGCGGCCCGACTCGCCAAAGGCCGAGCCCGGCACCATGGCCACATGTTCCTCCGTCAGCAACCGCTCGGAAAACTCCGCATCGCTCAGGCCGGTGGCCGCAATGGAGGGAAATGCATAAAACGCGCCACGGGGCTCAAAACAGGTCAGACCCAGGCTGTTGAACCCGGCCACGATCGTGCGGCGCCGGCGATCGTATTCCGCCCGCATCGCTTCGACATCCGGTTCGCCGGTCTGCAAGGCGACCACAGCCGCTTCCTGGGCGGTCGTCGGGGCCGACATGATAATATACTGATGGATCTTGCGCATGGCCGCCAGCAGATCGGCCGGGGCCGCCACATAGCCGATCCGCCAGCCGGTCATCGCATAGGACTTGGAGAAGCCCCCCAGCAGCAGGGTTCGCCCCCAGACGCCGGGCAACGCGGCGAAGCAGGTATGGGGCACCCCATAGACGAGCCGATCATAGATCTCGTCGGAGATCACCAGCAAGTCATGCACCGTCGCCCAGCGAGCGATCTCTTCCAGGCGCGCCCGGTCGAGCACCGCCCCGGTGGGGTTGTTCGGATAGCCCAGTAACACGGCCTTGGTCCGCGGCGTGCGCGCCTGCTCCAGGGCCGCCACCGTCACCTGGAAATCGTCCGCGACCCGGGTGGGCACGGCCACCGGCACGCCCCCGCCGAAGACGACGGTCGGCTGGTAGGCGACGAAGCAGGGCTCGGGGACAATCACTTCGTCCCCCGGGTCGAGGATCGCCATCAGCGCGAGCAGCAGCGCCTCGCTGACCCCCACGGTGATCAGCAGCTCGGTCTCCGGGTGATAGGTCACCCCGTAGAGCCGCTCCAGCTGCGCGCTCAGGCCCTGGCGCAGGGCGAGGATCCCCGAGTTCGAGGTGTAATGGGTGGCCCCCTGGCGCAGCGACTCGATCCCGGCCTGGACAATCGGGGCGGGCGTCACGAAGTCGGGCTCGCCAATGCCGAGGGAAATGACGTCGTCCATCGTCGCGGCAATATCGAAAAAGCGCCGGATGCCCGACGGGGGGACGGCCTGGATGCGGGCGGCGATATAGCTGGCGGCCGTGCGGCCGGCGCCGGCGGGCGCAGTGGCCGAGATCGAACTGGGCATAGGGGAATCTCCTAATACAACGTCGCTATCTAAACTTCTATAATACCGCCCGCAAGGGGATGCGCCATTCGCTCCCGACCTTCCGCCCGTTAATCTTCCCCTGGCCCAGCAGGCGCCGCACCTCTTTCGCGTTGTAACCGAGGATCTTCGCCGCCTGGGATACCGTCAGGATCGGTTTCAACAGGTCAATCGTGTCGCCGTCGTACTGCTCCTGCACAAAGGCCATAATCGTGTTGTAGCGCTCGGCGGCATAGCTGATGGCGACGGGGTCGCGCACTTCCAGGGCGATGCGGCGCTCTTGCTTGAGGTAGGCTTCGAGCTGCGGGCGGCTGAGATGGCCGGGGAGCCGGCTTTTGCTGCCGAAAGTCATGAGCGGCGGGCCGGTCCCCCCACCCGGCGATCGGGGGCCGCCCTCCCGCCGGTTGCGGAAACGCCGCCGCCGGTCGGCGCGATCCTCCGCGTCGCTGGGAGTCAGGGCCGGTTGGGGGCGCGGCCGGCTCATGCCCAGGGCGCGGGCGTGCTCGTCCCAGAGGTCGCTGCCGGGCTCCCCGAGGGGATGGCTGTGCTCGATCAGGGTTTCCGTGCGGGAGACGAAAATGGCGTCCGTGCCCGCGCCGAGCCGGACCGAGACAATCTGGTGGACGTGTCGTGGCTCAAGCGACTCGTCGGCCCCCTCGATCCCCTGGGGCACCGGCGCCGGCTCCCCATCCTCCTCCGGGGCGGCGGGGCGCGCAGCTTCCGGCTCCCCCTCGGGGCCGTCCAAGGGCAACGCATCAGACATAGGCATATGCCGATTATATCACCAGGACTGCACGGTGGCAAGCCGGGCCGGGGGCCTAACTCGCGGCACAACTCATGCATGTCGACCGGTGATTCGACTTGCCACACAGGGAGTGGAGTAGTGAGTGACCGATGCATGACGGGATCCGCGATCCGCCGGGGCCGGGCGCAGGCAGTTTGGTCGTGCCCGCGGCGCAGCTGCAGCTCGAGCGCACGCTGGCCAATGGCCAATGCTTCCGCTGGCGGCGGGACCCCGCCCGGCGGAGCGCGCCGGCCGGCGAGGAGCATTGGCAGGGCATCGCCGGGGGGCGGGTGGTCTGGCTGTCGCGGCCGGCCGCGATCGCCGGCGGCGGGGACCGCCTCGACTACCGCATCCAGCCGGCCGGCGCGCCGGCCGCCGATGCCGCCTGGCTCCGCGCGTACCTGCGCCTCGACGTCGACCTCGCGGCGATCTATGCCGACTGGGCGACCCGGGATGCCTACCTGGGCACGCTAACCGCGCGCCTGGCCGGGCTGCGCCTGATCGAGCAGGACCCCGAGGAGTGTCTCCTCTCCTTCACCTGCTCGAAAGCCAATGCCATCCCGCGGATCCAGCGGGCCATCGCCGAGCTGAGCCGCGCCTGGGGCCCGCCGATCCCGGGCGCGGGGCCCCCCATGTACTACCGCTTCCCGGCGGCCGCCGTGATCGCCGGCCTGGACCCCCAGGAGGTCGCGGCCCGCACCGGGCTGGAGTGGCGGGCGGCGAGCCTGGTCGAGGTGGCCGCCCAGGTAGCGGCCCAGCCGGCGGGGTGGCTGGCCGATCTGCGGACGGCGAATTACACGACCGCGCACGCCGAGCTGACCCGCCTGCGGGGCGTCGGCGCGAAAATCGCCGATTGCGTGTGCGCCTTCGCCCTGGGCAAAGACCAGGCGGTGCCGGTCGACACCCACGTCTTCCAGGTGACCTGCGACCGCTACTTGCCGGACCTGCGCGGGAAATCGCTGACCGCGGCGCTCTATGCCCGGATCGCGGCCTTCTGGCGCCAGCATTTCGGACCCTACGCCGGGTGGGCCCAGCAATACCTATTTTATGATCACCTGTTGGCCGCGCGGCGCAGCGGGCGCTCGCCGGCCGGCCTGGAATAGAGGAGACGGCAGATGATCGATCCCCTGGATCAGCAGCGGCCAGATGTCGATTTCCTGATTATCGCCGACCGCGCCGAGGCCATCAACGGCAAGTTGTATATGATGGGCGGCGCCTGGGATAACGTGGGGGTCCCGGATCTGAGCCAACCGATCGCTTTCAGCATCGCCCTCGGCATCCTGATCCCATGGAACGCGACCAATGAGCGCCATCGGATGAAGCTCGCCGTCCAGGACGCCGACGGCGCCAGCCTAGCCGAACTGGAAGGGGAGCTCGTGGCCGGCCGGCCCCCCCACCTGACGATCGGCAGCGAACAGCGCCTGCTGTTCGCCACGACCTTCGGCGTGCTCCTGCCCCGGACCGGGGCCTATACAGTCGCCGTCTACCTCAA
>DATGEF010000168.1:0-3748 GCA_035310405.1 Chloroflexia bacterium
GCCGCCGAAACGCTGCTGACGACGCCGGCGTTGGCGTCCGCCCTGGCCGCGGGCGACTGGCCGCCCGCGGTGCTGCCCGCCCTGACGGCCGCGGGCCTGGCGCTGTTGCCTGGCGCGGATGACCTGGCCGCCGACTGCGCCTGTGGGGCGCGCCCGCCCTGCCGGCACGTGGCGGCGCTCTGCTACCTGTTCGCCGAGGCCTTGGAAAGCGATCCCTGGCTGCTGCCGCTGCTGCGCGGCCGCGATCGTGCCGCGCTGGCCCAGACGCTGGCCGCAGCCCGCGCCCGCCTGGTGCCGGAGGAATCGACCCCCCCGCCGCCGGAGGAACCGGCCCCACTCCCCGCGGCCCGGCAAGGGCCGGTGCCGCCGGACTCCCCGCCCCGCGCCGGGCCGGAGGGGGAGCAGGCGGCGCCCACCTTCTGGGACGTGGGCGGGGCCCTGGAGGGGTTCTATGCCGAGATCGCGGCCCCGGCGCAGGCGGCGCCGCTGTTGCGTCAGCTGGGCCCGCCGCCCTTCTGGACCCCGGCCGCCGCGTTCCTGGGCCACCTTGAACCCGTCTACCAGGCGGTGACGGCGGCCGTCCTGCGCCTGGCCTTGGGCGAGGAGGATATGGTATAAGCCGCCGAGCACCGCGCCGAACGCGGCAGGTCAGTTGCGCCCGAAGCGCAGGCGGGCGAGCAGGTCTGGCGGGCGGCCGCCGTTGAGCGCCGGCGTGTAGCGCGTGGGGCGCAGCTCTGTTTCTCCCCGGTTCGCGTCCAGCGCGCACAGGGCCTGATCGCGCGCCTGAGCCGCCGTGCCGCCGGTGATCGCCGTAAACCCGGCACGGGGGCGCAGCGGGTGTGCCGCCGACAAGGGCAACCCAGCGAGGCACCGGAGCAGGTCCGCGAGTTGCCGGCCGGCGGCACCGGCAGTGGTCTCGGCGAGCAAGAGGGCGAAGCCTCCAGATGCGCTACGGCCCAGGCTATCCGCCGGCCGCGTCATACTGCGCAGTGCGGCCGCGACCTGCTTGGCGGCGGCGGCCGCTCCCCATCCGGTGGGGTCGGCGGGCAAAGCAGGCCAGTCGTCAAAGGCGATGTAGGCCAGGCACCCGGCCGCCCCGCCCTGCGCCACCCGCGACAATTCGCGATCCACCTCGGCCAGCAAGCCGACCTCCGTCACCAGGCCGGTGGGCGGGTCGGTCAGGAGCGCCGCGCGCTCCACCGTCGGACGCGCGATTTTGGCGCGCACGCGGGCGATCAGCTCGGGGATCTGGAACGGCTTCGTCAGGTAGTCGTCGGCCCCGAGGTCCAGACCGGCGGCGATGTCGTCCGCGGCGCTGTAGCTGGTCAACAGGATCACCGGAATGGTCTGCTGCGTGGGATGCGCGCGCAGCTCACGCAGCAGCCCGAAGCCATCCAACACCGGCATGCTGCGATCCACCACGAGGAGGCTCGGCGTGAGGTGGTCCAGGCGCTCCAGTGCGTCCCGCCCATTGGTTGCCGTCACCGTCCGGTAGCCGGCGCCCTCCAGCGCGGCCGAGACGATCGTGCGAAAGTGCTGCTCATCGTCGACGACCAGGATCAGCGGCCGATCTTCGTCACCGCGCGTAGCCGGCGGGCCGGGCGCCGCGGCGGGGGGGAAGGCCGCCGGATCAATACGGATGTCGTAGCACACGGGGCCGAAGTCGGGGTGCGCGATGGCGTAGTCTAGGGCGCGGTGGGCGCGCGCGCGTAGCTGCGCGAGGGGCACCCCCCGCTCGCCGACCGCGAAGCCCGGGTGGACCTGCAGCCACACCCGCTGGCCGTCGACGACCGCCAATGTTCCACGGATACGATCGGCCAGGGCCAGGAGGTGGTGGCCAGCCGCCCGCGCATCGGTGGTCGGCAAGAGCAACGTAAATCGCCCGTCCCGGTCGAGCGTGGCCTGGTCGAGCAGGCGATCGGCGGTGATCAACAGGGCGGCGACCCGCTGGTTAACGGCCTCCCTATGCGCCGTGTCCGGTATGAGCGGGCCGTTGAGATCCTCCACCGCCAGGGCGGCGATGCAGATCCCGCCGCCGGTGTGGGCGCCGCGCTCGAGCTCATGCTGGGCCCGCGCCAGGAACTGCAGCTCGGTCAGCAGGGCCCCGTTCCCCAGACCCGCGGCTTCGTCCCGCGGCAGCGGGCGTCGCGCGATCTTGGCCCGCACTCGCGCGAGCAACTCCTGGGGCTGAAAAGGCTTGATCAGATAGTCGTCGGCGCCGAGATCGAGTCCCTGTACCTTCGCGTCGGTCTCGTCCTGGGCGGTAAGCAAGATTACCGGGATGGCGCGGGTCGCGGCATCGGCGCGGAGCTGGCGGAGCAGCGCCAGCCCGTCCATCTCGGGCATGTGGATATCCGACACAATCAGGTCGGGGGTGGCCAAGCCGATCTGGGCCAGCGCCACCTGCCCATTCTCCACCGCGTTGACCTGGTATCCCGCCTGGAGTAGTACACTGGCCACCAGACGGCGCACCAGGGCGTCGTCCTCCACCACCAGGATGATCCCGGCGTCGTTCGCTAACATGCGCGAACCACGCAGGAACGCAGGGTGCGCAGGCGCTGTACGCGGCTGGCCACTGCGGCGACCAGGTGATCGGCCGCGATCGGTTTGGCCAGAAAATCGCCCCCGCCGAGCTGTAGCCCGGCCAGGTGCTGGTCAATCGCGGTCTCCGCAGAAAGAAAGACGATGGGCAGGCTGGCGTAGGCCTCGTGCTGACGGAGTACCGATGCGAGCTCCAGCCCGGTGCAGCCCGGCATATGCATATCCATGAGGATCAGATCCGGCTGGAGGCGGGCCAGCGGCTCAGCGATGCGCAGCGGGTCGGTAACGACCGCCGTAAGCATGCCGGCGCGCGTGAGCGTGCCGGCGAGATACAGGGCCAACCGGGGCTCGTCGTCGACGATGAGGATGCGATACCGCTCGCCGTCCGGCGGCGCCGTCAGCCGGTCAAGCTGGGCGACGAGGGCGCCGTCGATCGGCACGGTCAGGAAGGCGGCCCCGCCCGCCCGCAGGGCTTGCAAGCGGACGTCGAGGTCGTCGCGTCGCGAGATAAACAACAAGGGCTGCGGCGCCGCCAGGCCGCGCGTGCGCGGCGGGTATTGGACCGCCGCGCACGCGGGGAGCAGCAGTGTGTCGACGATCCGGGCCGCCGGCGCTACGGCGCCGGCGGCCGCGCACTTTTCCGGGGTCGTCCAGTGGTGGATAATGTAACCGAAGGGCGTTAGCTGGGCGCTGAGCTCGCCGGCCAGGGCCTGGTCCGCGGTGATCAGGTGCAGAATCCGCTCCCCGGGGGCGGGACAAAGGGCGGGGGCCAGCGCAACCAGGGGGGCGGCATCCGCGCCTGGCGCCGGCGCGCCGGCCGACTCGAATAAGGCAGCCAACAAGTGGCGGACGCCCGCCTGCCGCGCGGGCGCCAGGAACGTGCGCGCCCCGGCCTCCGCCCGCAAATTGTGCTGCAGGGCCGTGGCCGCCGTGGACAACGCGGGGTAGCCGAACATCCCGCCGGACCCGGCCAGGCTATGCACCAGGCTGAGCAAGTCCGCCAGGTCGCCGTCCCGCGGGTCCGTGAGCAGGCCCTGCCAGAGTGCGTCGACGCGCGCCAATTTTCCCGGCAGCTGGCCCACGAACTCCCCGCGCAGCACCGCCAGCTCCTGGGCGAACTCCTGGGCCGGATCAAGCATGGGCCTGGCTCCACATCGTGCGGATTATATCCGACAGGGCCATCGGATCAAAGGGTTTCGCAATCACG
>DATGEF010000169.1:0-7723 GCA_035310405.1 Chloroflexia bacterium
GCTCGGGGTGGGGGGGCCTTCCAGGTAGTCGCCGGCGTCCAGCAGGCACACCACCCGGGGGCGCAGCAGACTGATGCCGAGGATCTGGCTTTGCTCGTAAATGGACGCCTCGTCCGTCAGGCGGCCGCCGAGCAGATCATGGATCAGCGTGTTGCGCAGCTCGTAGAGGCTGGGCAGGCTGCCGGCGCCGCGCGTGCGGCTCGCGATCAGCCGCACCACCGTCGCCACCAGTCGGGGCGCGACCACCTCGCCGGCCGGCTGCCCGATGATGACGGTGGCGCGGTGCCCGTCCATGGGCACCGGCACGCGGATGCTCGCATCCGGGGGCTCGTCGGGCAGGGGCTGCCCGACCTGGCCCGGGTCGCTGGCGGCGATGATGATCTCCCGGTCGTCGACGACCCGGATGGGCACGTCCAGCGCCCCGCCGAGGTGCTCGGCCACCGCCTCGGCGATCTGCCGGAAGCCGATATCGCGCTCGCTCACCCGCCCTCCCCTCCTACCCCGGCCGGCCTGTGCTGGATCGCGGCAATTTTACGGTCGCCTGGAGATTCTGTCAACTCCGGCAAGAGACCTCTCCCCCTGCCCCCTCCCCGGCGCGGGGAGGGGAAAAGACGGCGGGACGAGGCGGCGTGGGGCCTGCGGCCGGCGGCGGGCCCCACGTTCCCCTCCCCGGCGCGGGGAGGGGAAAAGACGGCGGGACGGGGCGGCGGCGTGGGGCCTGCGGCCGGCGGCGGGCCCCACGTTCCCCTCCCCGCGCCGGGGAGGGGGCAGGGGGAGAGGTCTCTCGCCGCCCGCGCGGGTCCGCGGCGGAGGGCCGGCTAGCGCTGCGTAAACGAGATGTACAAGATTTTGGCGATCTGGCCGCGCACGGCGTTGTTGTTGGGGCGGAAGTAGACGCCGGGGCACGGCTCGCCGGCTCCCCCACAGTTATAGCCCGAGATCACCCCTTTGGCCGAGACGGTCTCGACATAGCGGTAGTAGGGATTGGTCGCCGGCACATCCCGGAAGGTGGGCGTCGTCGGGTTGAGCAGCGTCCAGCCTTTGGCCAGGGCGATATACTTCACGATATCGCCGCGGATGATATAGACGTTGACGTTGAAGTAGGGGCGGTGGAGGCTGTCGCACGGTTGGTTGGGGCCGCCACAAGGGTAGCCGGTGATCGCGCCGTGGGCCTGGGCCGTCTCGACGAAGACGAAGTAGGTGCTGCCCGGGAGCACATCGGCATAGGTGTGGCCGCCGGCCGCCGGCGTGGTGATCGGCCAGGCCATGCCGTTGGTCAGGATCTTGGTGAACTGGCCGCGCGTGGTCGTGTTATAGGGCCGGAAGGTGCCATCGGAGTAGCCTGAGATGATGCCCAGGCAGACCAGGTACTCCACGGGCGCGTAGAAGTAGGTGGTCGTCGGCACATCGGTGAAGCTCTGCCCGTCGCTGGCGTAGACGCAGGTGCGGGTTGGGCCGATAATGTTGTCGCTATAGTCGTACTCGTTGAAGTATCTGAGGCGATTGACCCAGCCGTACAGGATGAGCGAGCCCGTGTTCGGCGGCGTCCAGGGCGCGGGGACGACGACCTCCTGGCCGACCTGGAGGTCCGTCGGCAGGATGACGCGGCCAAAGGTCGTGCTGGTGTCGGACGGCAGGGGCGGCCGGGTCAGGCCGGTATAGATGTCGACCTCGATCGGCGTGCCGGCGGGGATCGACACGAGGCCGGTATTACGCACGGTGGCATTGAAGATCACCGGGTGATTACGGACGGGGCGGAAAGTGCCGTTGGGCGCCATGACGAGCTGCTTCAGCTCGACGTTGAAGCCGGTGGCGGGCGGCGTGGGCGTCGGGGGGGCATCATAGGTGAGCTCGACCCAGTTGAGGGCCGGCGTCTGCGTGAGCGCCGAATCGGCGCGCGACATGGTGACTTCGTACTGGGCGTACTCTTTGACCGTCCCGGTGGGCAGGGAGATCTGGGTGGTGTTGCTGATCCCGGATGCGACGGTGGCCGTGTTGCCGAAGCCGACGTCGTGGAAGTCGCTGAAATTGCTGAAGCGGTAGCTGAACGTCATATTGACCGAGGTGGACGGGACGGTCGAGTTATAGGTCATCTGGAGCAGGGCATTGGGGCTGCCGGTGTCGAAGGTACGCGAGATAAAGTAGCCACTGGGCGCCCGGGCCGAGCCCCCGCCGGCCGCGCAGGCCGTTGCGCCGAAGCGGATGTTGTTGACGGGGCCGCCGCCGGCATCCTGGCCGTCGATGACATAGAGCCAGCCGTCGTCGCTGACCACCATGGTGTGCGACGAGCGGGCGATGAGCAGGTTCTGGGTGTCATACCAGCCGGATGGGTTGAGGTCGGGCGGGCCGTCCAGCAGGGCGGCGGCCACGTAATCGGTGGGCGCCGTGCCCTGGCTGGCCACCCCACCCGTCAGGTAGAGATTGCCGCCGCCGCAGCTGGGCTGGCCATAGGCGACCCCGGCCGCGTAGGTCAGGTTGCGCTGGTAGTTGACGGTCTGCTGCCAGGCGCCGAGGGTGCCGTCGGCGTTGACCGCGGTGCTGTAGACATCAGGCAGCGTGGAGCCGTTGGCCGCCAGCCCGGTGGCGATATAGACTTTGGTGGTGCCGCCCTCGCTGTAGCTCATGAGGACCGCCCCGGCCACGCCCCCCGCGTAGTTGCCGATCAACTGCGTCGTCGTGATCCAGCTGGTCAGGCTGCCCGAGCCCGTGGGCGTCGAGACATAGCTATAGGGGCTGTAAGCCCCCCCGTTGCGGGCGCCGCCGACCACATAGATGTGGCCGTTGATCGCCGTCACGCCCATGGAGCTGACCGAGATCGGCAAGAGCTGGGTGTCCTGCGTCCAGGCCGAGAGGCTGCCGTCGGCCGCGTTGACCGTCGCCCGGTAGGTGATGCGGCTGGCCAGGCCGCCGCCGTTGGCGGGCACGCCGCCGATGACATAGACGGTGCTGCCGACCGCCGTCATCGCCGAGGCGGCGATGCCGACCGGTAAGCTGGAGACCTGCCGCCAGGCGCTGAGCGTATGATCGGCCTGGATGGTGCTGGCCCAGCAGTCGCCGACCGGGGTGCCGGCGACGGCCGTCTGGCCGGCGCAGACATAGAGATAGTTGCCGACGTGGGTGCTGCCGTGGCCGAAGCGGGCCGGCAGGTTCGCGGTGCTGGCGTCCTGCCAGGCCTGGGCGAGCCCCACGGCCTGGAGGTCGACCGAGCCGTCGTCGATGTGGGCCAGCTCCGTATGGAAGAGCGTCCCGGCGTTGAAGTCGGTGGTAGTGGTATCGCTGACGACCGAGATGACCGCCGGCGTCGACGGGCGCCCGCCCGCCAGCATGCTGCTGCTGCCCAGGGCGAGGCCAAAGACAATAAAAGTGGCGACCCCTGCGATGAGGGATGCCAGGAGGTTACGGTTCATACGGACCTCTCTTCTGGTAGGAGATGTCGGAAGCACAGCCCGGGCCATCCGCCCGGGGACCGCGATGACCCCCCGGGGGAAGCCGCGACGGGCAACAGGGGTTCGGCGCCCAAAGAAAGTATACCATATCGTTAACCGGTCGCGCCAGTGGCGGGCGCCCGGGGGGTGCAAGGCAAGATTTTGTATCCCGGCGGGGCGGCTGAGCCGCGGGCGGGGGGCAGACCTCTCCCCTAACCCCTCCCCGGCGCGGGGAGGGGAATGTGGGGCCGCGGCCCGCCACGAACCCCTCGCCGCCACGTCGTCTCTTCCCCCTCCCCGCGCCGGGGAGGGGCGAGGGGAGAGGTTAGTCCCCGCACCGCCATCTAGCCGGCCGCCGCAAGTGCAAAACAATGCAGTACATCCGCGCCCGGGCCGCAGCAGGATCAACCTTACCGGACCTTACCAGGACAGGATGTAAAAAGAAGCCGGTGCGTGCTTGCACACGCACCGGCCGCCTTGCGCGATTACTGAACCGGCTTCGTGGTCACGATGCCGTTGAGGATGACCCGGTGCAGGTCCCAGCTCCAGCTGGCGCTGCTGCCGCCGACCCCGAAGGTGATGAACTGGCCCGAGATACTGTTGGCGCCGCCCGGGCAAGTCGCGTGCTGGATCTCGAAGATGGCGACGTTGACGACGTGGTAGCGGATGTTGCGGCCCGGCTCGCCGTTGGTCCCGTCGTTCAGCGGGATACCGACGCGCCAGTGCTCAGCGGCCGCCTGCTGCAGCGTCGAGCAGACCGAGCTAACCCCGTTGCCGGGCTTCGGCTGGCTCCAGAAGCCGAGCGAGCCGTCGTTCGGGTTGCCGTCATTGCCGATCGGGAAGGTATTGATCGTCGTATCCGCGCCCGGCGCCCGGGTGCCCGGAACCTCCGGTTGGATTACCATGCCGGTGCTCGGATCGAACCCGTTCACCACCTGCTGATCGACCAGGTTCTGGCCGCCGCTGTAGCCCTTAAAGGCGATCAGGTCCCAGTTGCCGGGGCCCGTGCCCTGATCGAAGTTGTAGATCGAGGTCTGGCCGCCGTGGAAGTTGAGCGTGCCGACGTTGATCGTCATCGGCCAGAGCTTCACGCCGTTTTGCCCGGTGCCCGACTGGTTGAACATACTCCCGGCACTGCCCATGATCTGCCCGGCGTGGGCATCCGAAGAGACGTTATTGACGCCGATGATGCGCGCGAAGTAGGTGCCGGACGAGGCGGTGGTCTTGACCCAGAGGCCGGCCGCACCGGGCGAGCCCGTGCCGCTGCCCCCGGCGAACTCCACCGAAGTGAAGGCGCCGACGGCCTGGCCGTAGCGCTGGCCGTTGGGATCCAGCCACCAGGCTTCCATCGTGCCGGGAGGGGTATCCGAGGCCGTGTTGGCGTCGGCGTGATTGGCGATCAGCACGTCTTTAATCGACTGCAGCACCTGAGCACTCTGGTCAGGGGTCATCGGGTGGACGCAGCCGCACGTGGCGTCGATGTTCTGGGTGAAGACCGCTTTCATCTTGGTGATGCCGGCCTGGGTGGCGCCGTCCGCAGCGTTCTGGGCGATGCGCCGCTGGGCGAAGGCGTTGCCGCCGTCGACCGCCAGGGCGACCAGGGCGAGTAAGCCGATGAGCGCGCCGGCGATGATGACGATCGCCTGGCCCTGGCGCTTGCGCTGGACAATTCGCGTAGTCATGATAGGTTATCCTCCTTCAAAGATATAGATACCGATACCGATAAAACCGAGGGGGTGATCGTTGCGCGCCCAGCCCCCAGTTACGGCCAAAATCACGGTGGCAACGGTGTTGCCGTCGGGCAACTCGTCGCCGCCCCTGCCGAGGTAAAGAAGGCGCTGTTCGCGTCCGCGCCGATCATCAAACTGCGCAGACCGAGCAGGGCCGGAAAGAACAGGTCGTCCATGTTATAGCCCACCGATACGTCGAACGCGGTGCCGGCACAGCGATCGCTGGGCGGGACATTCACGTTGATGTACGTCGGGAACACGACATGCGTCGGGTCGATGATGCCGCCCATCGCGCGGGCGGCCACCGCGCGGGCGCGGCCCTGGAACGTGTTGGTCGGGTTGCTCGGGTCGATATTATAGTCGTTGTCCGGCTGCTGGGCCAGGTAGGCCGCGCCTTCGCCGGCCATGTTCTGGACGACGATCCAGGTGTAGAAGGCGCGCCCCATGTCGATCGACGCGGCCATCAGCATCACCAGCAGGATACCGCCCAGAGCGAACTCGACCAGACTTTGTGCTTTCCGGCGCCGCCGGGTCACGAGCCACATCGTTTTCATCGCTTTCCTCTCTGGCTGCCGGCTAGGGGCAGGTTGGGTTGCTGTTCAACGCGATCGTAGCGCTTGTACCGCCACTGTTGCAGGCATTCGTCGCTATCATAGTGACATTCAAGCCGGCAACATTGGAGCTTACGCCGAGGGGACAGCTAGCAAGCCAATACTTGCCCGGCGTGCCGCTATAGACTAACGAACCGCTGCCGCCGCCACTAGCAATGAAGTAGGTCACGGTGACGCCCGTGGTCGCCGGCACGCCGCCGACAG
Source organism: Chloroflexia bacterium (assembly GCA_035310405.1). Lineage (GTDB taxonomy): Bacteria > Chloroflexota > Chloroflexia > QHBQ01 > JAICKM01 > JAICKM01. The sequence continues at coordinate 5,971 of DATGEF010000169.1, forward strand.
TGACATTCGCTTCGAGTGCAACCGAGTACGGCGCGGTATTTTTAGCGTCTGCCGTCGTGATCGAGATGACGGGCGCGCAGGGCGTGGGCGTCGGCGGTGGCGGGCCGGCGGGGGTCGGCGTCGGGCCCGACGGCGTGTCGGTGGGCCCCGGGCCTGGCGTGTTGGTCGGCCCCGGCGGGCCGGTGGTCGGCGTGGGCGGCGGCGGCGCCCCGCCCGAGCCGGGATCGTAGGTGCAGGCGCCCGGCGTCGGCGGCGTCTGCTCATTGTTGCCGATGGTGCGCGCCGAGACCATGGTCAGCGGCAGGCCACTCGGCGGCACGAACGCGTCGAAGAGCGGCAGCAGGAAGTGGAAGTGGTAAGTCGTCGTGACCACGATGCGATCCACGCCCACCGAATAGTTCGCGATCACGCCCTGCATCGGCGTGTTCTGGTCGCCGCCGTCATAGCCCATCGTGACGTCGACATCCTGCGGCGGGACCAGCACGACCCGGCTCCGCGCCTGGGCGACGACGTTACAGGGATTATTGTTGTGCGTGATGGGCGGGTAGGCTTGCGGCGGCCCGTCGTCGGCCGTCGAGATCAGCTCGAGCGGGTGGGTGAAGCCGTAGCGGCTGCCCTCCTGCGCGGCCGAGGAGACCTGGGTGAAGAGGAACATCAGGCGCCCCCCCTCCAGGATGGTCAGGATCAGGGTAAAGAGCACCATGGAGATCAGGGCAAACTCGACCAGGCTTTGCCCCAGGCTGTTGTTTTGTGCTATGCGCTTGTTAAGGTACGGGATCTTCTGTAGCAGCGTCCGCATTTTATCCATCTTGTGACCATCTCCCTTCCAGTGGCCGTCGCCCATGTGTAAATTCGGCTATCGCGCAGTGCTCACACATTTGTGCCGGCCAGGAGGTCAACGACCTCCTTTATTATAGGCGTGGCACCCCCCGACTCACAATAGGAAATAGGTCCTGATAGCCCGGGTGGTGCCCAAAATCGTATAGCCCAATGGTCCTATTTTTCTACTACACGCGTTAGTAATTAGTGATCAGTGCGGGATAATCGGCCGGCGGGGACGCGGGTCGGAGGAACTACCAGGCACGGCGCAGCCCCGCCCCTCGGGCGCCGTCTATGATTATTATACCGCTTTCTGGGGCGTTTACAAGATCGCACGCTATACTGAAAACCCCCAGGTCGCGTACCGGTAAACTGCGGAGCGGGGCCGGCGGGAGGTGGCGGGCGGCGGGGCCGGTGGCGCTGCGCCCCGCGCTGCAGCGCGGGTGCGGGCGGGCGCCGGTGAGTAAATCACAGAAAACCAGCACCTTGAGGGCCGCCGTGGGGCCGGCACTATGGCCACAGCCGGGCCAGCGGGTTTGCACGGTGGGGGTAAGGGAATCACACAGCCATCGATAACCACGACGGCGCTAAAGCGGCGCAGCAAACTGAGCGGCACCGCCGCGGCGGCCACGACGACCTGCATGGTCGCCGGCAAGAGGTCGTAGAGGAAGGGAGCGGCGGCGGGGGCAAAGCGTTGGGCGCGGGCTTGGGGCGTGCGGCGATAGCCGAGGGTGGTGGCGGGGGCGGGTCTCAGACCCGCCCCTACCCCCATTAGCTCACCACTGGGTGAGCCAGGTCATAAGTGCGCGGCTGTAGGGGCGGGCTCCATCCGCGCGAACTTAAGGACTGGACAGACATCGCGCGCCTTTGGTAAGGTAGCGTATCAACTATCCACCCTTCCTGGAGGTGCGCGATGTCTGTGTCTGTTCAGCAT